>NZ_JAVRFL010000054.1:0-38087 GCF_031845925.1 Micromonospora reichwaldensis
ACGAACGGGGGGCGGGTGACGCGCATCTGGGCGCGGCGGCCGCGGATGTCCACCTCGACCAGGTCGCCGTCGGTCAGCTTCGCGGCGGTGTCCAGCAGCGCCAGGGCGACGCCCTGCTTCTTCGTGGGCGAGAACGTGCCGCTGGTGATCGTGCCGACCTCCGCGTCGCCGACGTACACCGTCATGCCGGGGCGCGGGATCGCCCGGTCGACCGCCTCCAGGCCGCGCAGCGTACGCCTCGGGCCTGCGGCCTTCTCCGCGAGCAGCGCGTCGCGGCCCCAGAAGGCCGGCTTGTCCCAGCCGACCGCCCAGCCGGAGCGGCCCTGCACCGGGGTGATCTCCGGCGACAGGTCCTGACCGTGCAGCGGGTAGCCCATCTCGGTGCGCAGGGTGTCCCGGGCGGCCAGCCCGCAGGCGCGCAGCTCGGCGTCCGCCGCGAAGAGCGCGTCCCAGACCGCGACCGCGTCGGCCGCCGGCACCACCAGCTCGTAGCCCAGCTCCCCGGTGTAGCCGGTGCGGCACACGGTCAGCTCGACCCCGTCGAGCGTCGCGGTGGAGAAACTCATGTAGTCGTGCCCGGTCGGCAGGCCCAGCGCGCCCAGCAGCTCGGCCGAGCGCGGACCCTGCACGGCGAGGACGGCGTACGCCTCGTGCTCGTCGGTGACCGTGACCGACGCCGGGGCGGCGGCGCGCAGCCGGCGCACCACCTCGGCGGTGTTCGCGGCGTTCGGGATGAGGAAGACGTGGTCGTCGGCGTGCAGGTAGGCGATGATGTCGTCCACCACGCCGCCGGTGGCGTCGTCGCAGCAGAGGGTGTACTGCGCCCGGCCCGGCCCGATCCGGCCCAGGTCGTTGCTGAGGCAGGCGTTGACGAACTCCGCCGCGCCCGGCCCCGTGACCCGCGCCTTGCCCAGGTGCGAGACGTCGAACACGCCCACCCCGGTCCGCACCGCGGTGTGTTCCTTCAGCACCCCGCCCCCGGCGTACTCCAGCGGCATCTCCCAGCCACCGAACGGGGCGAACTTGGCGCCGCGAGCGGTGTGCCGCTCGTGCAGCGGGGAACGGCGCAGCCGGGTCGCGGCGGCGTCGGAGGTCACGTCGGTCATGGGTGGGAACTTACCGGGAGCTGGGCGGCTGGTTAGCATCGGCGGGACCCGTCGGAGCCGTCGACGGGACAGCCCCGACCTCCGACGGGTACGTTCCGCCGGAGACCTCCATCGCCGGTACGCGACGACGCGACCGGCCCGGCCCGCCCGGAGTAGCTTCAGTGACATCGCCCAGCACCACCCTGAGCCTGGTCGACACCGACCCCGCCGAGCTCGCCGTCGACGCGATCGTGATCGGCCTGCACAGCCAGACCGGCGAGCAGGACGCCACCTCCGGCCTGGCCGGAACCCTGCTGCTGGCCAGCGGCGCGGAGAGCATCGCCGCCGCCTTCGACGGCAAGCTGACCGAGACGCTGGCCCTGCTCGGCGCGACCGGCGCCCCCGGCGAGGTGATCAAGCTGGCCACGCTGGGCACCGTGACCGCCCCGGTGGTCGCCGCCGTCGGGCTCGGCCCGGAGCCGACCGGCGCCGCCCCGGCCCCGGAGACCCTGCGCCGGGCCGCTGGCGGGGCCGTACGGGCGCTCGCGGGCGCGCCGCGGGTGGCACTCGCGCTGCCGCTGCCGGACGACGCCGACGCGCCTGCGGCGCTGCGCGCGGTGGCGGAGGGCGCGCTGCTCGGCGGCTACCGCTTCGCCGGCTACAAGACCCGGCCCCAGCCGTCCCGGCGGGAGCCGGTGGCCGAGGTGCTGGTCGCCGTGCCGGACGCCGGTGACGCCGGCGCCCAGGCCGAGATCGCCCGCGCCCAGGTGGTGTGCGGCGCGGTCCGGCGCAGCCGGGACTGGGTCAACACCGCCCCGAACGAGCTCCGACCGCCGTCCTTCGCCGACTCGGTGGCGGACTCCGCCCGGGAGGCCGGCCTGACGGTCGAGGTCCTCGACGAGGCGGCCCTGGCCGCCGGCGGCTACGGCGGCATCATCGCCGTCGGGCAGGGCTCGGAGGCCCCGCCGCGGCTGGTGAAGCTGACCTACACCCCGGCCGACGGTGGCAACGGCAAGCGGGTGGCGCTCGTCGGCAAGGGCATCACCTTCGACACCGGCGGCATCTCGATCAAGCCGGCGCAGGGCATGTGGGAGATGAAGTCCGACATGGGAGGCGCCGCCGCGGTGGCCGCGACCATGCTGGCGGTCGCCGCGCTCAAGCCGTCGGTGGCCGTGACGGCGTACCTGCCGATGGCGGAGAACATGCCGTCCGGGCGGTCGTACCGGCCGGGTGACGTGATCAGCATGTACAACGGCAAGAAGGTGGAGGTGCTCAACACCGACGCCGAGGGCCGGATGATCCTGGCCGACGCGATGGCGCGGGCCTGCGAGGACGGCTGCGACTACCTCTTCGAGACCTCCACCCTCACGGGCGGGCAGGTCGTCGCGTTGGGCAAGCGGATCGCCGGCGTGATGGGCAGCCCCGAGCTGTGCGAGCGGGTCCGTACCGCCGGCGACGCGGTCGGCGAGCCGGCCTGGCCGATGCCGCTGCCGGACGACGTGCGCAAGGGCATGGACTCCGACGTCGCCGACATCTCCCAGGTCAACGCCGGCATGGACCGGGCGGGGCATATGCTCCAGGGCGGGGTGTTCCTGCGGGAGTTCGTCAGCGCCGACGTCGACTGGGCGCACATCGACATCGCGGGCCCGAGCTACCACTCGGGCGAGGCGACCGGCTACTGGACCAAGGGCGGCACGGGCGTGCCGGTCCGCACGCTCGTCCAGCTGGTGGAGGACGTCGCCGCCAACGGCTGACGTGTAAGGAAGGGCCCCTTGTTAACGCATTGCGTTAACAAGGGGCCCTTCCTTACACGTTGCGGCGGGTGCGGTCCGGCTCAGAACAGCTCGGGGCGGCGCTTGCGGCGCTCGTTGTAGTCGCGCATCCGCTGCGGGTAGCCCATCAGCCGCACGTCGTAGACCGGGATGCCCATCCGGTACGCGAAGCGGCGGGCGCCGTCGGGGCCGTCGATGCGGCGACGGGTCCACTCCCCGTCGTCGGCGATCAGCATGACTGTGGTCTCGGTGACGGTGGTCCGCGGCTCGATGTACGCCTCGACGCCGCGCCGGCTGCGGACGAAGCCCTCGAGGTGCTCCAGATCGGCGCGGTCGGCGGCCCGGTCGAGGCTGACCGCCCGCGTCTTCTTGCGTCGCCGGAACAGTCCCACCGGGCGTCTCCCCCTCAGTCCGTCATCGAAGCCAGGGCCAAGCGTACGTGTCACGGACGTGTCGTTGGGCACCTCACTACGCGGGCGGCGGGCGGTGGTGACAAGATGACCGAGGTGGGGTGTGCCCGTTGTTGCCCCGCCGTGACCCCCGAAGCAGTGACGCGACCTGGGAGTTGGACGTGAGCGAGCCGAACGACGCAACCTTCGACATCGTCATCCTCGGAGGTGGCAGCGGCGGCTACGCGACCGCCCTGCGCGCCGTCCAGCTGGGCCTGAAGGTCGCGCTGGTCGAGAAGGGCAAGCTCGGCGGCACCTGCCTGCACAACGGTTGCATCCCGACCAAGGCGCTGCTGCACGCGGCCGAGATCGCCGACCAGACCCGCGAGTCGGAGCAGTTCGGCGTGAAGGCCGAGCTGGTCGGCATCGACATGGCGGGGGTCAACGCCTACAAGGACGGCGTGATCTCCCGGCTCTACAAGGGCCTGCAGGGCATGCTCAAGGGCAACAAGTCGATCACCATCGTCGAGGGCCACGGCAAGCTCGTCGGCAAGAACGTCGTCGAGGTCGACGGCAAGCGCTACACGGGCCGCAACATCGTGCTGGCCTCCGGTTCGTACGCGAAGAGCCTGCCCGGCCTGGAGGTCGACGGCGAGCGGGTCATCACCAGCGACCACGCGCTCACCCTCGACCGGGTCCCGGCCTCGGCGATCGTGCTCGGTGGTGGCGTGATCGGCGTCGAGTTCGCCAGCGTGTGGAAGTCCTTCGGGGTGGACGTCACGATCGTCGAGGCGCTCCCCCGGCTGGTCGCGGCCGAGGACGAGGAGTCCTCGAAGGCGCTGGAGCGGGCGTTCCGCAAGCGGAAGATCAACTTCAAGGTCGGCAAGCCGTTCGAGAAGGTCGAGAAGACCGACAAGGGCGTCAAGGTCACCATCGCCGGCGGTGACACCGTCGAGGCGGAGCTGCTGCTGGTCGCCGTCGGCCGCGGCCCGAACACCGCCGACCTCGGCTACGAGGAGCAGGGCGTCAAGATGGACCGCGGCTACGTGCTGACCGACGAGCGGCTGCGCACCAGCGTGCCGAACGTCTACGCCGTCGGCGACATCGTGCCCGGCCTTCAGCTCGCCCACCGGGGCTTCCAGCAGGGCATCTTCGTCGCCGAGGAGATCGCCGGGCAGAACCCGGCCGTCATCGACGAGGTCGGCATCCCCCGCGTCACCTACTCCGACCCGGAGCTGGCGTCGGTCGGCCTGACCGAGGCGAAGGCCAAGGAGCAGTACGGCGCCGACAAGGTCAAGACCTACAACTACAACCTGGGCGGCAACGGCAAGAGCCAGATCCTCAAGACGGCCGGCTTCGTCAAGCTCGTCCGGGTGGAGGACGGCCCCGTCGTCGGCGTGCACATGGTCGGCGCCCGGGTCGGCGAGATGGTCGGCGAGGCGCAGCTCATCTACAACTGGGAGGCGTACCCGGCCGAGGTGGCGCAGCTCGTGCACGCCCACCCGACGCAGAACGAGGCCCTGGGCGAGGCGCACCTGGCGCTCGCCGGCAAGCCGCTGCACGCACACGCCTGATCACGACAACCGCGGCGTCCGGCGACGGGCGATGATCCCACCAGGGGAATGAAGGAGTCTTTGAAGATGCCGGTATCGGTCACCATGCCCCGGCTCGGTGAGAGCGTCACCGAGGGCACCGTCACGCGCTGGCTCAAGCAGGAGGGCGACACCGTCGAGGTCGACGAGCCCCTGCTCGAGGTGTCGACCGACAAGGTCGACACCGAGATCCCGTCCCCGGCGGCGGGCGTGCTGAGCCGGATCGTGGTCGGCGAGGACGAGACCGCCGAGGTCGGCAGCGAGCTGGCCGTGATCGCGGGCGAGGGCGAGTCCACCGGCGGCGGCGAGACCGCCCCGCAGCAGGAGGAGCCGGCCGAGGAGGCCGCCGAGGCCGCCGAGGAGCCGCAGGCCGAGGCGGAGCAGCCGGCCGTCGAGGAGCCGGAGCCCCAGGCGCAGGCCGCGCCGGCGCCGTCGGGCGAGGGCACCCCGGTCAAGATGCCGGCCCTGGGCGAGAGCGTCACCGAGGGCACCGTCACCCGCTGGCTCAAGCAGGTCGGCGACACCGTCGAGGTGGACGAGCCGCTGCTGGAGGTCTCCACCGACAAGGTCGACACCGAGATCCCGTCGCCGGTGGCCGGCACGGTCCTGGAGATCAAGGTTCCCGAGGACGAGACCGCCGCGGTCGGCGCCGACCTGGCCGTGATCGGTGCCGCCGGCGCCGCCCCGGCCGAGGCCAAGCCCGAGCCGAAGGCGGAGCCCAAGGCAGAGGCCAAGCCGGAGCCGAAGCCGGAGCCGAAGGCCGAGGCCGAGCCGGAGCCCAAGGTCGAGGAGCCGACCCCGGGCATGTCGTACAACGAGCCGTCGGCGGAGGCCGAGACCTCGGCGCAGCCCGCGCAGGCCGAGCAGAAGGCCGTGCCGTCGGCCCCGGCCCAGCAGCGCCCGTCGGCGCCCGCCCAGGGCGGCGAGGAGGCCGCCGGCTACGTGACCCCGCTGGTGCGCAAGCTGGCCAGCGAGCACGGCGTCGACCTCTCCTCGGTCAACGGCACCGGCGTCGGCGGCCGGATCCGCAAGCAGGACGTGCTGGAGGCGGCGGAGAAGGCGAAGGCCGCCAAGGCCGCGCCGGCCCCGGCGCAGCAGCCCGCCGCGGCTGCCCCGGCCAAGCCGGCCGCCAAGCCGCAGCCGAGCGCCAAGCGCGGCAGCACCGAGAAGCTCCCCCGGATCCGCGCGACGATCGCCAAGCGGATGCAGCAGTCGCTGCACGAGATGGCGCAGCTGACCACCGTGGTCGAGGTGGACGTCACCAAGGTCGCCAAGCTGCGGGCGCAGGCCAAGGAGTCGTTCCAGCAGCGGCACGGCGTCAAGCTGTCGTTCCTGCCGTTCTTCGCCCTCGCGGCGGTCGAGGCGCTGCAGGCGTACCCGATCGTCAACGCCAGCATGGACCTCGACGCCGGCACGATCACCTACCCGGACTCGGAGAACCTCGGCATCGCCGTGGACACCGAGCGGGGCCTGATGGTGCCGGTGATCCACGGCGCGGGCGACCTGAACCTGGGTGGCATCGCCAAGCGGATCGCCGACCTGGCCGAGCGCACCCGGACCAACAAGATCAGCCCGGACGAGATCGCCGGGGCGACCTTCACGCTGACCAACACCGGCAGCCGGGGCGCCCTCTTCGACACCCCGATCGTGCCGTCGCCGCAGTCGGCGATGCTCGGCACGGGTGCCGTGGTCAAGCGTCCGGTCGTCGTCAACGACCCGGAGCTGGGCGAGGTCATCGCCGTCCGGTCGATGGTCTACCTGGCCCTGTCGTACGACCACCGGCTGATCGACGGCGCGGACGCCGCCCGCTTCCTGGTCGCGGTCAAGGAGCGGCTGGAATCGGGCAACTTCGAGGCCGAACTCGGCCTGTAGTTCCCGCCTGGACCACCCGACGGGCGCCCCGGTCACCGACCGGGGCGCCCGTCGCCGTTCCGGCCGCCTCGTCCACCGTCGCCCCCGGCCCTCGGCACGCTCACGCGATTCCGGCGCGGCGGCGACGGGGCGCTGCCAGAGTGGATGAGGTGGGCGGCATCCGGTGGCGCGAGCGGCTGGGACCGGCCGTCTCGATCGCCCCCGGCGCCCGGGTCGACCGGTTCGAGGTCTTCTTCGACCTGGTCTTCGTCTTCTCGTTCTTCATCATCACGCGGGCCACCGCCGCCCACATCTCCGGCTATCAGCTCGCACACGCCCTGCTCGTGCTCGCCGTGCTCTGGTGGTGCTGGGTGGTGCACTGCGTGGTCGCCACCCGGGTACGGCTCGGCGAGGGCTTCGTACCGGTGCTGATGGTCGTCGGCATGGCGGCGCTGTTCTGCTTCGCGCTCTCGCTCCCCCAGGCCTTCAGCGACGCGACCGACGTGGCCGCCGGGCCGATGGTGGTCGCGCTGAGCTACGTGGTGATCCGGGGCGTGCACCTGGCGCTGTACTGGCACGTCGCGCAGGAGAGACCCGGGGAGCGCCGGCTGCTGCTGAAGTACTCCCCGGAGATGGCGGTCAGCACCCTGCTGCTCATCTCCGCCGCGCTGATCCCGCCGCAGATCGAGGACCCGGACCGGGCGGCGATGCTGCGCGACGGCCTCTGGGTCAGCGTCGTCCTGCTCCAGTACGGCATGGGCCTGGTCGCCGGCGCCTGGGGCTGGACGGTGACCTCCGCCGAGCACTGGACCGAGCGGTACGACCTGATCCTGATCATCGCCCTGGGCGAGTCCGTCATCTCCGTCGGCGTCGGCAGCAACCTGCTCGGCCAGCCCCCGACCTGGCCGGCGGTCGCCGCGGCGGTGCTCGGCATCTTCTTCACGGCCGCGCTGTGGTGGGCGCACTACGACGTGATCGCACCGGCCGCCCGGATAGCCCTGCACGCGGCCGAGGGCCGGCCCCGGGTCTCGATGGCCCGCGACGCGTACGCCTACATGTACCTGCCGATGATCGCCGGGATCATCCTGTTCGCCCTCGGCGCCGAGGAGATCGTGCACCAGGTCGCCGATCCCGAAGTGCCGGTCGGGGATCCGACGCACGGCCACGGCGTCCTGCTGCTGTTCGGCGGAGTCGCCTGCTACCTGTGCGCGAACATGCTGTTCCAGTGGCGCACCCTGCGCACCGTCTCGTGGACCAGGGTCGGCACGGTGCTCGTGCTCGCCGCCGGGATCCCCGTCGGCCAGCGGCTGCCGGCGCTGGCCGCCCTCACCCTGCTCACCACGATCTGCATCGGGCTGGTGGCGGTCGAGGCGGTGGTCATGGCGGGCTCCCGGCGCGCCCTGCGCGAGATGGTCTTCGAGGAGAAGACCAGCCACGAGGCGCACGAGGCCGCCTGGCGCGCCCGCTGGCGCGAGCCCACCCCGGACGAGCCGTCGACCTGACACTCGGGCCCCGGAGCACACCCCCGGCCCGCAGGGTCGTAGCACTCCGTACACCCTGGACCAGGATCGTGTCGTGGCAGAGCACGCTCACCGGGAGATGACGCAGCGGGAGCTGCGCAACGACTCCGGCGAGTCCTTCGTCATCACGCGCAACGGCACCCCCGTCGGAAAGCTCATCCCGCTGCGCCGGCGCACCTTCGTCCCCCGGGCGGAGGTGCTCGCCGCCTTCGCGACGGCCCCCGTACTCGACGACGAGAGGTTCCGCGCGGACCGCACCACACCGACGACCGCGCCGAGCGGGCCCGGCGGACCAGCGTCCTCCCGCATGCTGAGGCTGTGTTCGAGCCGCTGCCCTTCGACGCCGAGGCCGCGCGGGCCTTCGGCCTGGTCACCAGTGCGGTCCTGGCCACGGGCCGCACCACCCGCCGCCGGCTGGCGGACCTGATGATCGCCTCCATCGCGTACGCGAACGGGCTGTCGCTCTACACCACCAACCCGGCCGACTTCGTCGGGCTGGAGGAGTTGGTCTCCGTCCGGCCGTTCCGTCGGCTCTCAGGGCAGCACCGAGGGCCTCCTCGGGGCGCCCCTCCCGCCGCAGGACGGGCAGGTCTGCCGGTAGCAGAATCGCCCCCGTCGGGCTTGGCCGGTCGGGCCGTGCCCGGCAGGGTGGACGCATGGCGATCTTCTCTCTCCAGGCGGTCCCGTCCGACGGCCCGGGCTGGCTGGACCTGGCCCGGCGGGCCGAGGCAGCCGGCTTCGACACCCTGTTCACCGCCGACCATCCGGGTTCGGCGGCGTCCCCCTTCGTCTCGCTGGCCGCCGCGGCGGCGGTGACCTCGACGATCGGCCTGGGCTCGTACGTCTCCAACGCCGGCGTCCGCGAGCCGATGCTGCTCGCCTCGGACGTGGCCTCCCTCGACCTGCTCTCCGGCGGGCGGGCCCGGTTCGGCCTCGGCGCCGGCCACACCCCCGCCGAGTGGCGCGCGGTCGGCCGGGAGCGCCCCGATGTCGCCGGGCGGGTGCGCCGCTGCCTGGCCGTGGCCGAGGCCGTCCGCGCCCTGCTCGACGGCGAGGAGGTCACCGTCGACTCCCCCGACCTGGTCCTGCGGGGCGCGCGGCTGGAGGCCCCGCGCCCGGTGCAGCGGCGGATCCCGTTCACGCTCGGCACGGCGAACTCGGCGATGCTGCGCTGGGCCGGCGCGCACGCCGACGTGGTCGGGCTGTCCGGCCTGGGGCGCACGCTGCCTGACGGTCACCGGCACGACGTGCGCTGGCGCGAGGCGGACATCGAGGCGCAACTGGCCTGCGTCGCCGCCGGGGCGGAAGGGCGGGCCGAGCCACCGGTGCTGGAGTCGCTCGTGCAGCACGTCGTCGTCACCGACGACGCCGAGGCCGCCGCCGCGCCGACCGCCGAACGGATCGGGCTGAGCGTCGCCGAGCTGCTCGCGACGCCGTTCGTGCTCATCGGCACCGAGGACGAGATCGTCGCGGCGGTCGCCGCACACCGGCGCCGCTGGGGCGTCACCCGCTTCGTCGTACGCGAGGACGCACTCGACCCGCTCACGCCGGTGCTGGCCCGCCTCGCCGCCTGAGCGACGCATCGACGGCAATCGGGGCGGGGACGCTTCCGGTCATCGAAACTTTCTGACATCATCCGGCAGATAGATCGAAGGTTATGACCGTGGAGGTTCGGATGCGTACCCGCCTGACGAGTTCCCTCAGCGCCGCCCTGCTGGCGACCGCCGCGTTCCTGGTGCCGGCGTCGCCCGCCGCCGCCGCTCCGTCGTTCCGCACGCCGTTCCCGTGCAACCAGACGTGGTCCGGCCAGACCCGCACCACCCACAGCCCGCAGTACGCGATCGACTTCAACCGGACCAACGACCACGGCGATCCGGTCAAGGCCAGCGCCCCGGGCACGGTGGACGTCGTCGCCAACCTCGGCGACACCAGCTACGGCCGGTACGTGCGGATCAACCACGGCAACGGCTACACCACCTACTACGCCCACCTCAGCGGATTCAACGTCTCGGTCGGCCAGTCCGTCGGCTACAGCACCACCATCGGCTACGTGGGCAACAGCGGCGGCTCCTCCGGCTCCCACCTGCACTACGAGCAGCGCCTGAACGGCAGCGACATCAAGGTGCGCTTCAGCGGCAACCTGGCGCTCTACTTCGGGACGCAGAACTACACGCGTACCGCCGGCTGCTGATCCGGCGCGACGCCGCCGGCCGGCCAGCCGGCGGCGTCGCGCCCGGTGCGGTGCGCGCCCGCCACAGCGCATCCGATCCGCCGTCCGTACCCGAAGATGGGAGCATGCGGATCCTCATGGCCGGCGCGTCCGGCTTCCTCGGCACCCGGCTGGTCGACCGACTCACGGCGGACGGCCACCAGGTCACCCGGCTGGTCCGTCGGCCGCCGCGCACCGCCGACGAGCGGCAGTGGAACCCGGCCGCCGCGCAGCTCGACCCGGCGGTGGTGGCGGAGGCGGACGCGGTCGTCAACCTGGCCGGCGCGGGCGTAAGCGACAAGCGGTGGAACGACGAGTACCGGCAGCTGATCCGGTCCAGCCGGGTCGACACCACCACCACGCTGGCGATCACCATCGCCGGCCTGCCCGAGGCCGACCGGCCGAGGACACTGCTCAACTCATCGGCGGTCGGCTGGTACGGCAACACCGGCGACCGGGCGGTCGAGGAGGACGCCCCGGCGGGCGAGGGCTTCCTGGCCGACGTCTGCCGGGTCTGGGAGGCCGCGACCCGGCCGGCCGAGGACGCGGGCGTACGCGTCGTGCGGCTGCGCATCGGGCTGCCGCTGCACCGCGACGGCGGGCTGCTCAAGCCGCAGCTGCTGCCGTTCCGGCTGGGCATCGCCGGGCGGCTCGGCAGCGGCCGGCAGTGGCTGCCGTGGATCTCCATGGCCGACTGGCTGGACGCCGCGCGGTTCGTGCTGGACCGCGACGACCTGGTGGGGCCGGTCAACCTGGTCGGGCCGGCCCCGGTGACCAACGCCGAGTTCACCCGGGAGCTGGCCCGGCAGCTGCGCCGGCCGGCGATCGTCCCGATCCCGGCGCTGGCGTTGAAGGTGGTGCTGGGCGGCTTCGCGCACGAGGCGCTGACCAGCACCCGCGTCCTCCCGGGCGTGCTCACCGGGGCCGGATTCACCTACCGCCACCCCACCCTGGCCGCCGCCCTGCACGCGGCCCTCACCGCCCCCTGATCCGGTCGACCACGAAGTTGTCGTCACGCCGCGCGGGGCGGGGTGACGACAACTTCATGATCGACGCGCCGGGAGCGGATCAGCAGCCGATCACCCAGTGGTTGGGGCCGGTCTGCTTCAGGGTGCTGGTGTAGAAGGTGTTGTAGAGGCCCATCCGCTGGTTCGAGCCGTTGGCGTAGGCGTAGCCGCCGGACTGGTAGGCGCGGCCGGCGGCGACGTGCGCGTAGTTGCTGGCCGTGACGCAGGTCGGCGCCGTGGTCGGGCTGGCGGTCGGGGAGGCCGTGGGGCTCGCGGTCGGGGACGCGGTGGGGCTCGCCGTCGGCGTCGGGGTGGGGTTCGTCCCGCCGTTCAGGCCGAAGAAGACCGCGTCGTGGTACGCCGAGCAGATGGTGTCGAGCAGGTAAGCGGCGGCGGTGCCGCACTGCTCGGCGCCCGGGCCCGGGTCGACCGGGGTGCCGTGACCCATGCCGGAGACCCGGTAGACGCGGACGTCGTTGTTGCCGTACACCTCCAGGCTGGTGTTGGCGGGCAGCGACGCGGTGCTGGTGGGGGTCTGCGAGACGCCCCGGACGTTGGTCCACTGGTCGCGCAGCTCGGTGGCGTTGGCCGGTACGACGGTGGAGTCCGACGTGCCGTGCCAGATGGCGACCCGGGGGCGCGGGCCGGTGTGCCCGGGGTACGCGGCCCGGACCACGTTGCCCCACTCCTGCGGGGTCTTGTTCACGCCGCTGTACTGGCAGGTGCTGGTGGAGGCGGGCGGCGAGCAGCGGTACGGCAGGCCGGCGACGACCGAGCCGGCGGCGAACACGTCCGGGTAGGTGGCCAGCATGACCGCGCTCATTCCCCCGCCAGCGGAGAGGCCGCTGACGAACACCCGGCGGGCGTCGGTGCCGTAGTTGTTCCTGGCGTGGTCGACCATCTGCCTGATCGACAGGGCCTCGCCGGAGCCTCGGGTGATGTCCTGCTCGACGAACCAGTTGAAGCAGCTCAGCGGCTGGTTGGCGCTGGACTGCTGCGGCACGATCAGGGTGAACTTCCACTGGTCGGCGAACTTCTGCCAGCCGGAGTTGGCGAAGTAGCCGGCCGCGTTCTGGGTGCAGCCGTGCAGCAGCACGACGGCCGGGGCTCCCGCCGGCAGGTTGTCCGGCCGGTACGCGTACATGGCGAGGTTGCCGGGGTTGGAGCCGAAGTTGGTGACCTGGGTGAGGGTGGCGGCCTGGGCGGGGGCGGCGACGGTCGCCACGGCGGCGACGGCGAGGACCATCCCGGCGACCGCGCCGGTCAGCCGGGAGAGCAGGGACGGGGAGCGGCGCACGGGGCCTCCTGGGGACGGGGTGTGAACTGGGTCACCCGCGAATTGCCGCGACGTTACGTCGATGCGTCGATGGTGTGACATGGGGCACGGTCACACATTCCGCGCCCGGAGGATGTGCGTCCTGACCGGCGTGCCCCGGTGCGGTTGGTAACGTCCGCTGCGTGCCGACCTCCCCGTCCCTGGCGCCTTCGCCGGCCTCGCCGCCCCGCGTCGTCCGCCACCGGCGGGCCGACCTGATCGTGGCGCTGGTCGCGCTGGCGCTCGCCGGCTGGGTGGCCAGCGGGCTGTGGCGGGACCCGAACGGCCGCGCCATCACGGTCAACTCCAGCGACCAGGCGCTCTTCGAGTGGCTGCTGGCCTTCGGCGGCCACGCGGTGACCCACGGCGACAACCCGCTCTTCACGTACCTGGTCAACGTCCCCGACGGGGTGAACCTCGCGGTCAACACCTCGATCACCGTGTACGCGGTGGTCTTCGCGCCGCTGACGTACCTGATCGGGCCGCCTGCCACGTTCCTGGTGATCCTCACCCTCAACCTGGCCGCCACGGCGTTGGCCTGGTACTGGCTGCTCTCCCGACACCTGGTCCGCAGCCCGCTCGCCGCCGCCGTCGGCGGGCTGTTCATCGGCTTCTCCCCCGGCATGGTCTCGCACGCCAACGCCCACCTGAACTGGACGGCGGGCTGGCTCGTGCCGCTGCTGATCTGGCGGACCTTCGCGCTGCGCCGCTCCCGGCACCCGCTGCGCGACGGCGCGATCCTCGGCGTGCTCGTCGCCGTCGCCTTCTCCATCGCCGCCGAAGGGCTCTTCTTCACCGCGCTGGCGCTCGGCGTCTTCGTCGCCGTCTGGGCGCTGCACCCGGCCCGCCGCGCCGAGGCCCGCGCGGTGCTGCCGACCTTCCTGCGCGGCCTCGGCGTCACCGCCGTCGTCGCGGGGGTGCTGCTGGCGTACCCGCTGTGGCTGCACTTCGCCGGCCCGCAGCGCTTCCACGGCACCGGCTTCGACGCGGTCATCCACTCCGAGGACGTCGTCGCCTACGGGGCGTACCCGCGCCGCTCACTCGCCGGAGAGGCGGGGTTGGGCACCCAACTGGCGCCGAACCCGACCGAGGAGAACTCGTTCTTCGGCATTCCCCTGCTGCTGCTCGCCGTCGCCTGCTTCGTGGCGCTGTGGCGCCGCGCCGACGCGGGCCGCCGGGCGACGCTCTGGGCGCTGGGCGTGACCGCCGCCGTCTTCACCGTGCTGTCGTTCGGCCCCGTGGCCAAGGTCGACGGGCGGCGCGTCGACCTGCCGATGCCGTTCGACCTGCTCGGGCACCTGCCGGTGGTGAACGCCGCCCTGCCCGCCCGGCTGGCGCTGATCGTGGCGCCGGTGATCGGGGTGCTGCTCGCGTACGCCGTCGAGGCGCTCCGCGCCGACCCGCCCCGCGACCGCCGGACGCGGCTGGCGTGGCGGGCGGGGTTCGCACTGGCGCTGCTGCCGCTGGTGCCGACCCCGCTGCTGACCATCGAGCGCGAGCCGATCCCGCGCTTCATCACCGCCGGGACGTGGCGGGAGTACGTCTCCCCCGGCGGGGTGCTGACCCCGGTGCCGCTGACCCTCGACGTCTATCCCGACGGCCAGCGCTGGCAGGCGTACGCGCTGGCACACCGGCAGGGCGAGTTCGCGATCCCCTCCGGCTTCTTCCTCGGCCCCGGCGGCCCCGACGGCCGGGGGCGGATCGGCCCGACGCCGCGCCCGTTCGGCGCGCTGGTGGACCAGGCCGGCCGGAGCGGGCTGGTGCCGATCATCACCGAGGGCAGCATCCAGGAGGTCCGCGCCGACCTGCGGCACTGGCGCATCGAGACGGTCGTGCTGGCCGACGAGGTGCACGGGGCGAAGTGGCCGGTCGACGAGGAGGCGATCCGGCGTACGGTGACCGCGCTGCTCGGCCCGCCCGAGCGGGTGGACGACGTGTGGCTGTGGCGGGTCCCGCAGGGCTGAGCCGTCGCCCCGGCCGGTCGCGGGCAGCCGACCCGCCGCCGGGTCCCGTCGTGAGCCGCGTCACCGCTGGTGACCGGCCGGTACGGGTCTAGGCTTGGCGACGTGACCACGACGACCCCCGGCCTCACGGCCGTCCGCGCCGGTGTCCTCGACTACCAGGCCGCCTGGGACGAGCAGCGCCGGCTGCACGAGTCGGTGGTGGCCGGCGAGCGCGGCGACACCGTGCTGCTGCTGGAACACCCGAGCGTCTACACCGCCGGCAAGCGCACGGAGCCGTGGGACCGCCCGATGGACGGCACCCCGGTCGTCGACGTGGACCGGGGCGGCAAGATCACCTGGCACGGCCCGGGGCAGCTGGTCGGCTACCCCATCGTGCGGTTGCCCGACCCGGTCGACGTGGTCGCCTACGTCCGCCGCACCGAGCAGCTGCTGATCGACGTCTGCGCCGAGTTCGGGCTGACCGCCGGCCGGGTCGAGGGGCGCAGCGGGGTCTGGGTGCCCGAGGACGACCGGGGCCCGGCGCGCAAGGTGGCGGCCATCGGCATCCGGGTCGCCCGCGGGGTGACCCTGCACGGCTTCTCCATCAACTGCGACTGCGACCTGGGCCACTTCGACCGGATCGTGCCCTGCGGCATCCGCGACGCCGGGGTCACCTCGCTCACCGCCGAGCTGGGCCGCCCGGTGCCCGTGGCCGACGTACTGCCGGTCGTGGAGCGCCACCTGCCCACCCTCGTCACGACCTGACCGGTGCGGATCGACCTGGTCACGATCGTCGTGGCCGAGTACGACCCGGCCATCGAGTTCTTCACCGGGGTGCTCGGCTTCGAGCTGGTGGAGGACTCCTCGTCGCTGACCAACGACGGGCGGCCGAAACGCTGGGTGGTCGTCCGGCCGCCCGGCGCGCAGACCGGGCTGCTGCTGGCCCGCGCCGACGGCGACCGGCAGGCTCGATCGGTCGGGGACCAGGTCGCCGGCCGGGTCGGCTTCTTCCTCCAGGTCGACGACTTCGACGCCGTCCACCGGCGGATGGTCGAGGCGGGCGTGGAGTTCGTGAAGCCCCCGCGCACCGAGCCGTACGGCCGGGTCGCGGTCTTCCGCGACATCGCCGGCAACCCCTGGGACCTCCTCGGCCCCGCCTGATCCCCACCCTCCCCCACCCTCCCCCGGCCCGCCCGGCCCGGCCCGGCCCGGCCCGGCCCGTTGATCATGAAGTTGTTGTCACGACACGCCGATGCCGACGACAACAACTTCATGATCAACGTGGGCCAGGGGGAGGGGGGAGGGGCAGCGGGCTACGGGGTGAGGCGGTGGAGGTCGCGCGGGAAGGCGGTCACCTCCCGGACGTTGGCCGCGCCAGTCAGGCGGGCCACGAAGCGTTCCAGGCCGATGGCGAAACCGCCGTGCGGCGGCATCCCGTGCCGGAACGCGTCGACGTAGCCGGCGTACGGCTCGACCGGCTCGCCCCGGGCGGCGAGCGCCGCCAGGTAGTCGGCGTGCCGGTGCAGCCGCTGCCCGCCCGTCACCAGCTCCAGCCCCCGGAAGAGCAGGTCGAACCCGTTGGAGTACGCGGGCCGCGCCGGGTCCGGGTGGGTGTAGAAGGGCCGCTTCGCCATCGGGTACCCGGTGACGAAGAGGAACTCCGAGCCGTGCTCCCGCCGCGCCCACTCGCCCAGCGCCCGCTCGTGCGCCGGGGCCAGGTCCGGCTCGTCGGCCGGCGCGCCCGCGATCCTGAGCGCCTCGGTGAAGTGCACGGCGGGGATCTCGGCCGGCACGTCCGGCGCCGACACCCCGAGGGTGGCGAGCGCGGCCCCGGCCCGCTCGCGTACCGCGTCGAGCATGCCGGCCACGGTGTGCCGCAGCACGGCCATGACGTCCCGGTGGTCGGCGACGAAGCCCAGCTCGGCGTCGAGCGAGGTGTACTGCGCCAGATGCCGGACGGTGTCGTGCGGCTCGGCCCGGAACACCGGCCCCACCTCGTAGACGCGCTCGAAGACGCCGACCATGAGCTGCTTGTAGAACTGCGGCGACTGCGCCAGGTACGCGGGCCGGCCGAACCAGTCCAGGGCGAAGACGTTCGCCCCGCTCTCGGTGGACGAGCCCACCACCTTCGGCGTGTGGATCTCCACGAAGTCGCGGGCGTCGAGCGTGGCCCGGAAGCCGGCCACCGCCGCCGCCGAGACGCGCAGCGCCGCCGAGCGGGTCGGGTGGCGCAGCGCGACGGGCGCGTGGTCGAGCTGGGTGGGCAGGCTCGCGGTGAGCGCCGGCCGGTACAGGTCGAACGGCGGCGGTACGGCGGGCGGGCCGAGTGGTCGTACCGTCGGCTCGGTCAGCTCGACCCCGGCGGGCGCGGTCGGGTTCGCGACCACCGTGCCGGAGACCTCGACGACCGTCTCCTCGGTGAGTGCCTCCACCTCGGCGCGCACGGCCGGGTCGGTGACCACCACCTGGGTCAGGCCGGCGGAGTCCCGGACGATCAGGAAGGCCACCGACTTGAGCAGCCGGCGGCGGTGCACCCAGCCGGCGATCCGGACGGGCGCGTCGACATGGGCGGAGAGTTGGCGGGACAGGACACGTGGCATGGCAGGGCTGCCTCTCGGTCGATCGCGACGCCTGCCAGCGGGGTGGCGGGCGTCGCCCCAACCCCGTCAGGTGTGGGCGAGCGGGAAACCTCGCGGTGCCACCACACCTTCGCCCCCGCGGACGGGAGCCTCGTTCGTCGCCTTTTCACCGGGGCCAGCCGGGCGGGCTCTACTGGGCTCTGCGTGTAAGGAGGGGACCCTTCCTCTACCGGAGGCGTTAAGAAGGTGCCCTTCCTTGCATGCCGTTCTTCCCGCAGCTCGGGAGGGTCTTCGCGCGCCCGGTGCCAGACCGCCTCGCAGCAACCGGCGGCTCTCTTCAACTGGCGGGTCGGGGCGCTAGTCGGCTCCGTCACAGCTCTGGCGGGCACGCTAGCACCCCGGCCGAGGCTCCTGTGACTGGTTTTTCCCGGCCCCGGTGTCCGGCGTCACAACACTCCCGGGGTGACGCCGGTCGCCCGAGCTACATCGACGGCGGCCGTCGGGCGTAGGCTCGGTTTTGTGACGATCGAGCACTCCGCGCCGACGACCGGCCAGGCAGCGCGCACGACGACGCCCGCCCCCGAGGGGCGGCGCCTCCTGCGGATCGAGGCGCGCAACGCCGAGACGCCGATCGAGCGCAAACCGCCGTGGATCAAGGTCAAGGCCAAGATGGGGCCGGAGTACACCCAGCTGCGCGGGCTCGTCTCGCGCGAGGGGCTGCACACCGTCTGCCAGGAGGCCGGCTGCCCCAACATCTACGAGTGCTGGGAGGACCGGGAGGCCACCTTCCTCATCGGTGGCGACCAGTGCACCCGGCGCTGCGACTTCTGCCAGATCGACACCGGCAAGCCGGCCGAGTTCGACGCCGACGAGCCGCGCCGCGTCGCCGAGTCGGTGGTCTCGATGGGCCTGCGCTACGCGACCATCACCGGGGTAGCCCGCGACGACCTGCCCGACGGCGGCGCCTGGCTCTACGCCGAGACCGTCCGGCAGATCCACGCCCTCCAGCCCGGCTGCGGCGTCGAGCTGCTGATCCCCGACTTCAACGCGGTCCCCGAGCAGCTCGCCGAGGTCTTCGGCGCCCGGCCGGAGGTGCTCGCCCACAACGTGGAGACCGTGCCGCGGATCTTCAAGCGGATCCGGCCGGCCTTCCGCTACGAGCGGTCGCTGGACGTGATCCGGCAGGCCCGCGCCGACGGGCTGGTCACCAAGTCCAACCTGATCCTGGGCATGGGCGAGGAGCGCGCCGAGGTCTCCCAGGCGCTGCGCGACCTGCACGAGGCCGGCTGCGAGCTGATCACCATCACGCAGTACCTGCGCCCCACCCCCCGGCACCACCCCGTCACCCGCTGGGTCAAGCCGGAGGAGTTCGTCGAGCTGCGCGAGGAGGCCGAGGAGATCGGCTTCGCGGGCGTGATGAGCGGGCCGCTGGTGCGCTCGTCGTACCGGGCCGGGCGGCTCTACCGGCAGGCGCTCGAGGCCCGCGAGGGCCTTCCGGTCACCGCCGGCTGACCACCCCGGCGACGCGCCGGCACCGTTCGACCACGGGCCGGCGGCAAACTGCCATGATCGGCTCATGACGGTCGGCGTACGCCAGCGGTGGCGTGACTCGCGTCCCGCGCTCCCGCCCGACCGGCCCGTGCTGCCGACCGTCCTCGCCGTGCTCGCCGTCGTGGCCGGGACCGGCTACCGCCTCGGCCTGCTGCTGCACGACGCGCCGCCGACCAACAGCGACGAGGCCACCATGGGCCTGGCCGCGCTGCACATCTCCCGCGGGCAGGAGTTCCCCGTCTGGTTCTACGGCCAGGCGTACATGGGCACGCTGGAGGCCTACCTGGCCGCGCCGGTGTTCGCGCTGGTCGGCCCGTCGACGCTCGGGCTGCGCCTGCCCACCCTCGCCCTGTACGCGGTCTTCGTCGTGCTCGCCTGGCGGCTGACGCTGCGGCTGACCGGGGACCACTGGTTCGCCCTGCTCGTCGTGGCGCTGCTGGCGCTCGGCTCGGACCGGGTGGTGAAGAACCAGCTCATCGCCGGGGGCGGGTACCCGGAGATGAACGCGGCCGGGGTGGCGCTGGCCATGCTGGCGTACGACCTGGCGGCCGGCCGGCCGGGACGCCGGCTGCCGCGCTGGGCGGGGTGGGGCTTCCTGGCCGGGCTGATGCTCTGGGTGGACCCGCTGGTGCTGCCGTACGTGGCGGCGACCGGCGCGGTGCTTCTCGCGTACGGCCGGCGGGAGCTGCGCGGCCGGGCCGGGGTGCTGCTCGGTGCCGCCGCGCTCGTCGGGGCCGGGCCGCTGCTGGTGCACAGCCTGGCGACGGGGCGCAATCCGGTCGCGGCGGTGCTCGCCGCCGGTGGCTCGGGGCAGCCCGCCGGCTGGGCGGAGCGGCTGCACGGCGGGCTGGTGCTCGGCCCGCCGCTGGGCATGGGCTTCTGCTCCCCCAGCCACTGCACGCCCGGCCAGCTCTGGTGGGCGGTCGCCCTCCCCCTGCTGCTCCTCGCGGCGGCCCTCTCGGCCTGGCGCGCGCTGCGCCCACCCGTCGCAGATCTTGGACAGTTGCCGTTCAGGGCCGACGGCAACTGTCCAAGATCCATCGTGGCGACCGGCGGGGCGGTCCGGCTCGCCCTGGTGGGCGCGGCCGTCGGGACGCTCGCCCTGTACACGGCCAGCAGTGCCGCGGGCCGCACGCCGGTGGAAAGCTCCCGGTACCTGTCCTGCCTGCTCATCTCCGTTCCGGCCCTGCTCTGGCCGCTCTGGTCGGCCGCCCGCCGGGGTATGACGGGTGTCGCGGCGGTCCTGGTGCTCGCGGCGACGCTGGGCACCGCCGCCGTGGCCACCGCCGGCGCGGTCGACGCCGCGCCGGCCGCCCGCGCCGCCGAGGCCCGGCACGCCGGACTGGTCGCCGCGCTGCGCCAGCGGGGCGTCCGGCACGTGTACGGCGGTTACTGGACCTGCAACCGGCTCACCTTCGCCACCCGCGAGGACGTGCTCTGCGCGGTCGTCGACGACGACCTGCGCCCGGGGCACGACCGGTACCTGCCGTACCGCCGGGCGGTGCGGCAGTCGACGGCACCGGCCTGGGTCGCGCCGGCCGGCTCACCGCTGGCGGCCCGCCTGGACGAGCGCCGGCACGCCGACCCGGCCGCGTTCGACCTGGTCACCGTCCCCGGCTGGCGGATCTACCTGCCCCGCTCCTGACCGACGCCTCCACCCCAGGCCAGGGCGCGGTCCACCAGTTCCTCGGCGGTGGCGCGGGCCCCGGCGAGCCGCAGCCGGCGCGGGCCCCGGCGAGCCGCAGCCGGCGCGGGCCCGGGCAAGCCGCAGCCGGCGCGGGCCCGGGCAAGCCGCAGCCGGCGCGGGCCCGGGCAAGCCGCAGCCGGCGCCCAGCTGGAGCCGGTGCAGCCCGGCGGAGCCGGAGCCCAGGGCGGGCCGGCGCCGAGCTGGAGCCAGGGCGGGCCGGCGCGGAGCTGGAGCCGGTGCGGGCCGGACACGCACGGGAGGTCGGTCCGGGTCCGCCCGCTCCCCCGTCCTCCTCGCGGCCCTCGGCAGCGGTACGGCGGCGTGAGGTACCCAGCCCCGGCCGCGGACAACGCGACGTGCGGCGACCACTAGACTCTGCGGCATGGCAAAGCCCCAGGAGAAGGTCTCGTTCGGCCAGCGGCTGAAGCAGATCGGGATGGTGTTCAAGTTCACCGCCAAGCAGGACCGGTGGTTCGCGCCGTTGGCCGCCGGCGCGGTGCTGATCCCGCTCGCGCTCACCGTGGTCGCGGTCCTGCTCTGGGGCTGGATCTGGCTGCCGCTGGGCATCCTGTTCGCCCTGCTCTGCCTGCTGATCGTGCTCAACCTGCGGTCCAACCGGGCGATGATGAACGCCGCCGAGGGGCAGCCCGGCGCGGCGGCCCAGATCATGGAGAGCATGCGGGGCGACTGGCGGGTGACCCCGGCGGTCAGCTCCACCACGCAGATGGACATGGTCCACCTGGTCATCGGCCGGCCCGGGGTGATCCTGCTGGCGGAGGGCAACCCGCAGCGGGTACGCGGGCTGCTCGGCCAGGAGAAGCGGCGGCTGGCGAAGGTGATCGGCTCCGCTCCGCTCTTCGACTACGTGATCGGGCAGGAGGAGGGCGAGCTGCCGATCCGCAAGCTGCGCATGACGCTGATGCGGCTGCCGCGCAACCTCAGTGGCAAGGACGTCAACTCGCTGGACAAGCGGCTCAAGGCGCTCACCGCCCGCCCGCAGATGCCCAAGGGCGCGATCCCGAAGAACATGCGGCCCGCGCGGGGCGCGTTCCGCCAGACGCGCGGTCGCTGACCTTCCGACGCGTACGCGAAAGAGCCGGGCCTGCTCGCGGGCCCGGCTCTTCGTGCTTCTCAGGGGCGGGGGGCGTCGGTGACGACGGAGCCCGCCAGGCGGTCGTGCAGGCCGCGGCGGTGGCCGTCCATCAGCAGGGCCGGGACGACCAGGGCGAGCAGCAGGCCGCGCAGCAGTGCCCGGGCCACCCCGATGCGACCGCCGTCGGCCCAGGCGACGCAGCGGACCTTCGTGATGAACATGCCCGGCGTCTGCGCGAAGAGCCCGAGGAAGAAGCCGTACTCGACGATCAGCACCAGCACGGGCGCCCACCCGTCACGGACCGGGTCGGCGAAGCCCCCGGCGACGAGCAGGCAGAGCACCCAGTCGATCACCAGCGCGCCGAACCGGCGCCCCAGGCTGGGCGGGGTGAAGGCGGGATCCGACGCGGGCGGTACGGGGCGATCATGCGGCTTGGTCACAACGGTCAAGGGTATCCAGGGGGTGTGGACGGATCGGTGACGGTCGCCCGCACCCGGGCAGCAAAAAGGGGCGAAAGCGAGCAAGTGTCAATAGAATGGCACAGCCGGTGGTGTCCCGTCGCCCGGTCCGGCCCGCCCGAGCGGCGCGGATGACGCTCCGCGAGGGACGTAACACGGCAGAAACACTCAAGACATGGCCGGGCAACCGCGCGGCCATAGCGTCGCCAAGAGCCTAGCCACCCGTGGACGTGCCAGGAGGACGTGTGTTCGCCAATCCCGAGGAACTCCTGCGATACCTCAAGAACGAGGACGTGAGGTTCGTCGACGTACGGTTCTGTGACCTGCCCGGCGTGATGCAGCACTTCAACCTGCCGGTCGAGTCCGTCGACGATGCCTTCTTCACCGAGGGCCTAGCCTTCGACGGGTCGTCGATCCGCGGTTTCCAGGCGATCCACGAGTCGGACATGCTCCTGCTCCCGGACGTCGCCACCGCCTTCATCGACCCCTTCCGGGCGCAGAAGACCCTCGCGCTCAACTTCTTCATCCACGACCCGTTCACCCGCGAGGCCTACAGCCGGGACCCGCGCAACGTGGCGAAGAAGGCCGAGGCCTACCTGGCCGCCAGCGGCATCGCCGACACCGCGTACTTCGGCGCGGAGGCGGAGTTCTACATCTTCGACTCCATCCGCCACGAGACCTCGGCGCACCAGTCGTTCTACTACATCGACTCGATCGAGGGCGCCTGGAACACCGGCCGCGAGGAGCCGGGCGGCAACCGCGGCTACAAGACCGCGTACAAGGGCGGCTACTTCCCGGTGCCGCCGGTCGACCACCTCGCCGACCTGCGCGACAGCATCGTGCGCCGGCTGGTCGACAGCGGGTTCACCGTGGAGCGCTCGCACCACGAGGTGGGCACCGCCGGCCAGTCCGAGATCAACTACCGGTTCTCGACGCTGCTGCACGCGGCCGACCAGCTCCAGCTCTTCAAGTACATCGTGAAGAACGAGACCTGGGCCAACGGCAAGACCGCCACGTTCATGCCGAAGCCGCTCTTCGGCGACAACGGCTCCGGCATGCACACCCACCAGAGCCTGTGGCTCAACGGCGAGCCGCTGTTCTACGACGAGACCGGCTACGCCGGCCTGTCGGACATGGCCCGCTGGTACATCGGCGGTCTGCTGCACCACGCCCCGTCGCTGCTGGCCTTCACCAACCCGACGGTCAACTCGTACCGCCGGCTGGTGCCGGGCTTCGAGGCGCCGGTCAACCTGGTCTACTCGCAGCGCAACCGCTCCGCCTGCACCCGCATCCCGGTGACCGGCAGCAACCCGAAGGCCAAGCGCGTCGAGTTCCGCGTGCCGGACCCGTCGGCCAACGTCTACCTGGCCTTCTCGGCGATGATGATGGCCGGCCTCGACGGCATCAAGAGCAAGATCGAGCCGCCGGCGCCGATCGACAAGGACCTCTACGACCTCCCGCCGGAGGAGTGGGGCGACGTCAAGCAGGTGCCGGGCTCGCTGTCGGCGGTGCTCGACTCCCTCGAAGCCGACCACGACTACCTGCTCGACGGCGGGGTGTTCACCCCCGACCTGATCTCGACCTGGATCGAGTGGAAGCGCACCAACGAGGTCGACCCGGTGCGCCTGCGCCCGACCCCGCACGAGTTCGCCATGTACTTCGACTGCTGACGCAGCAGAACACCCCAGGAAGGCCCCGGCTCCCCCGGGGCCTTCCTGCGTGTCACCGCACCCCTGCCGCGCCACGCACCTTCCCGCCCACAGCCACCCGCCCTCGGCCCACCCGCCCTCGGCCTGACTGCCCCCGGCCCGACCAACTCCGCCCCGACCTCCCCAGCCGACCGGCCCCGGCGCGACCGCCCTCCGCCCGACCGGCTCCGGCGCGACCGCCCTCCGCCCGACCGGCTCCGCGATCGCGGCCGGTGGAACACCATGGGTGTCACGGGAGGGCTTTGACACCCGTGGTGTTCCACTCGACGCGCGATCGGCGCCCCTACCTCGCCCGTCGAGGTGCCGATCGGCGTCTCCAGCGCGCCGTCGAGGCGGCCGGAGCAGGTTCAGCACGTAACGGGCCACTGCATATCTTCGCGTCCGTTATATTGCTGGCGTGGACACACCGCTGCGCGAACCCACCTTCCTGATCCTCACCGCGCTGGCCGGCGAGCCGATGCACGGCTACGGCCTGATCGGCGAGGTCGCCGCCCTCTCCGACGGGCGCGTGTCGCTGCGGCCCGGCACCCTCTACGGCGCGCTCGACCGGCTGACCGACGCCGGCCTGGTCGAGGTCGACCGCGAGGAGGTGGTGGATGGCCGACTGCGCCGCTACTACCGCCTCTCCCCCGCCGGCGACGCCACGCTGAGCGCCGAGACCGAGCGCCTGCGCCGCAACGTCGAGGCCGCCACCGCCCGCCTGCGCGCCCGCGCGGCCCGACCGCTCGCCCCGCGTACCGCCGGGGGGTTGGCATGAGCGAGCTGGAGCGGCGCTACCACCGCCTGCTGCGCGCCTACCCGGCCGAATACCGGCGGGCGCGCGGCGCGGAGATCGTCGGCACCTACCTCGACCTGGCCGGGCCGGGGCGACGCTGGCCCTCGCCCGCGGACGCCGCGGACCTCGTGCGCGGCGGCCTGCGCCAGCGGCTGCGGGCCGCCGGGGCCGCCGACCTGATCCCGGGCGTACGCCTCGCCGCCGTCCTCGCCTTCCTCACCGCGACGGCGCTGGCGGGGACCTGGTCGGGGCTGGAGCTGCACCCGCCGATGGCGCAGTGGGGCGTGCCGCATGCCGGACCGTTCGTCTCGCTCGGGATCGGGGTGTGGGCGGCCTGGCTGCTCGCCGCGGCCGTGCACGCGGCGGCACCGGGTCGGTGGACCCGCCGCGCGGTGGCCCTGGCCCTGCTACTCACGGTCGCGGTCGTACCGGTTGCGGCCCTCGCGGGCCTGCCCCGACCACCGCTGTTCGTGCTGCTGCCACAGGTCGGGCTGGGGCTGGTGGCGCTGGCCCTGCCCGAACGGCTGCCGGCGCTGATCCGGACGGCGCCCCTGCTCGCGGTGGCCGCCGCCGGCCTCACGAGTGTCAACCTGCTGCCCCGCTACGACTCCTACGTCAGCTACCACGGCTGGACGGCGAGCGGGATCCTGCCCGGCGCCGCCGTGACGCTGCTCGGCGTGGTGCTGCTGCTCGGCGCGGGGCTGGCCCTGCGGGCCGACCACCGGGGCGGCTGGGCGCTGCTGGTGCTGCTGCCCCCGGTCGGCTTGCTCTTCCTTCAGCCGCTGGCCGGCGCGCTCGACGGCAACATGCGCGGCGCACCCAACCCCGGCTGGGACGCCCTCGCCGCGACGGCCGTCGTGGTCGGCCTGGCCGGCCCCGCGCTGCTGCCGTTGGCGATCGCCCTGCGCAAACGCCTACGCGGACCCGGGCCGGTCGGCACCAGCGACCGCTGCCCAACCTGCGGGCGTACCACCGAGCGGGTCCCGTGAACAAGGGGCAGCGGCACCCGGGCGGCGGGTGGCGGGGCTCCGCCTCGGCGCCAGGTGGCGACATCCGGCCTCGGCGGTGAGGGGCGGAGCGGCCCTCGCCGAGGTTCGCTCGCGGTGGCGGGAGGGCGGTCAGCGCAGGGCCGCCTCCCATTCCCGCGTGTGGGCGGCGAGGTGGTCGGCGGTGGCCAGCCAGTACGGGCCGTCCTCGGTCCAGATCCGGGCCCACGGCTCGCGCCGCTGCTCCGCGCCCTCGCGCAGCAGGTCGTACATCGCCCGGGCGCGGCGGCCGAGCATTCCGGCCAGGGCCGGGCGGGACGCCTCGTCGAGGCGGTAGCCGTCGGCGAAGGCGCGCAGCCGGGCCGCCGACTCGGCCACCGGCCGGTCCGGGCGCAGGCCGGCCATGCTCTGCGCGGCGTACACGACGTCCCACAGCCGGGAGCCCGGCGCGGCGGCGTCCCAGTCGATGAGCACCCAGCCCCGGTCCGCCCTGATCAGGTTCCAGGGGGCCACGTCGTTGTGGCAGACGAGTTCCTCCCGGTCGGGCGGGATGAGCCGCTGCCACGCCGCGCCGGCCGGCGGGGTGAAGCCGGCCAGCGCCTCGTGCAGCTCGGCCAGCATCCGGCCGATCGCGAACAGGTCCGCCACCGGGTACGTGCCCGACGCCGCGCCGACCTCGCCGGGGACGTACTCCAGCACCTGCCGGCCCTGCGCGTCCCGGCCCAGGGGTCGGGGCGCGCCGGAGAATCCCACCGCGTGCAGGTGTTCCAGCAGGGCGTCCACCGCCTCGGTCCAGGGGCCGGCCGGACGGCGCACGGTGTCGCCGACGCGCACCACACCGGCGGTGGCGTTGCCCGGTAACGGTTCCTCGGCTGCGCTCATCCCACGATCATGGACCTGCCAGCCGCAGCGCGCCACGGACCTCAGCCGGGCGCGCGGCACGGCCCCTCAGTCCGGGCATGCGGCACCGGCCCGGCGGAGTCGGAGCAGGCCCCACACCGCCAGCCCGGCCGCCAGCGCGGTCATCGCCAGCGCGCCCGGGGCCTTGCTGAACCGGGCCAGGTTGGTGCCGTCGGGCAGGGCGAGGAAGGCCGCCGCCGCGCAGGGCGCCACGAACCAGGTCGTACGCGTCGCGGCGACCGCGAGCAGCGTCAGCGGCCAGGTGGCGTACCAGGGGTGGAAGACCGGGGCCAGCGCGACCGTGGCGGCCAGCGCCAGCCCGGCCCCGAGCAACGCGGCCCGGGGGCGGGCGGCGTCCGGGCGGGCCACCCGCTGCCCCACGCCGCTCGCCCGGCGCAGCCCCGTCCAGGCCCGCCACCACAGCGCCGCCACCAGCACGGCGAGCAGCAGCAGGGCCGCCGCGCGGGTGACCGGCACCGCGCCCGGCTCCCGGCCGGCGAGCCCGCCCGCGTAGTCGACGACGAAGCCGACCGCCGTGGGCGGGGACGTCCACTGCTCCGAGTCGCCGCTGCGGGTCAGCCCGCCCACCCAGCCGAGCCCGAGCCCGGAGAGCAGCGAGGTGACGGCCACCGCGCCGAGCACCCCGCCGGCCAGCCAGCCGCCGTCGCGCAGCAGCGCCCGTACGGTGTGGCGGCCGGGCACGGCGGCCAGCGCCGCGAACGGGAGCACGACCACGGCGGTCGCCTTCACGGTCACCGCCAGCCCGAGCAGCGCCCCGGCCAGCAGCAGCGGCCCCGGCCTGCCGGGCCGGCGGACCAGCACGAGCAGGCCCAGCGTCAGCAGGCCGAGCATCACCGCGTCGTTGTGCGCGCCGGCGATCAGGTGCACCCCGACCAGCGGGCCGGCCAGCGCCAGCCAGGCCGCCCGGCGGGTGGGCACGCCGGTGGCCCGGGCCAGCCCGACCAGGCAGACGGCGGTCAGCAGCACCCCCGCGACCGCGAGCAGCCGGAACGCCACGATCGCGCCCACCAGGCCGCCGCCCAGGGTCACGGCCAGCGCGGCGAGCAGCACGAAGAACGGCCCGTACGGCGCCGGCGTGTCCCGCCAGATCGGGGCGACCGCGTCCACCCAGGGGCAGCCGGCCCCGGCCACGCCGACGGCGTACGGGTCGACGCCGTGCGCGTACGCCCAGCCCTGGCAGGCGTACGAGTAGACGTCCCGGCTGCCCAGCGGTGGCGCGGCCAGCAGCGGCAGCGCCCACAGCCCGGCGGTCCGGTACGCCCACCGCGTCGACGGCGCCCCCCGGCGCAGCGCCCACCAGGCGCCGACCAGCAGGCTCGTGCCGACGAGCCAGGCGCCGAGCGTCAGTGGCCCACCGTCGGAGCGCCACCCGCCCGCCGGGCTTGCGCCCCGCGGCGTCGACGGCAACGCGCCACCGAGCCACCCGGCGACGGCCAACAGCACCGCCCCGACCAGCCCGGCGTAACGCGCGAGCCGGGCGGCAACGGGAGGCGGCAAGGGGTCAGACGACGGCAACGGCGGGCGGTCACCCGACAGCGATGGCGACGAGGGGTCAGGCGGCGGGTCTGGCGGGGTGCCGGGAGTGGTCACCGGCGTCCCTCTCCTCAGTCCACGGCGGCCGGCCGGCGGGCCGCCCGGGCCGACCGTACCAAGCGGACCACCACCACGATCACGAACAGCGTCATCAGCGGCGCCCCGACGGTCTTGGTGTACCGGGGCAGCCCCGTGCCGTCGGCGAGCACCAGGAACGACGAGAGGATCGCGACGACCGCGAACCACCCGGTGCGCCGGGCCGTGGCCGCGAGCACCGCCAGCGGCCACGTCCAGTACCAGGGGTGGTAGAGCGGGGCGAGCGCGACGGTGGCGGCCAGCGCCAGGCCGGCGTGCCAGATCGGCTCCCGGGTGCGCGCCCGCCACCACAGCCAGAGCAGCACCAGCGCCAGCGCCGCCATGCCGATCCCCCGGGTGGCCGGCAGCGGGTCGCCGTGCCAGCCGAACGGCGCGGCGAGGTAGCCGACGGTCTGCCCCACCGCCGTCGACGGCGAGGTCCAGGCGACCACCAGGCCGCCCTGCTCCAGCCCGGTCACCCAGCCGAAGCCGAGGCCGGTGGCGAGGGTCGCGCCGATCACGGCGGCGACCGCCCCGCCGACCACCCAGCCGCCGTCGCGCAGCAGCGCCCTGATCGAGTACGCCCCGACGATCGCGGCCAGCGCGGCGAACGGCACCACGACCAGCGCGGTCACCTTGATGGCGGCGGCGAGCCCGAGCAGCACTCCCCCGCCGAGCAGCGGCCCGGGGCGGCCCGGCCGGGACACCACCACGGCCAGCCCGGCGACGAGCAGCCCCACCATCAGCGCGTCGTTGTGCGCCCCCGAGACCAGGTGCACCCCGATCACCGGCGAGCCCAGCGCCAGCCAGACCGCCCGGCCGGCCGGTACGCCGCAGCGGCGGGCCAGCGCCGGCAGGCTGGCCGCGGTCAGCCCCACTCCGACGACGGCGAGCAGCCGGAACAGCACGATGCTGCCGACCAGCGACCCGGTCGCCTCGACCACCGCACCGGCGAGCAGCACGAACAGCGGCCCGTACGGCGCCGCGGTGTCCCGCCAGATGTAGGAGATGCTGTCCAGCCACGGGCACGGCAGAGCGGAGACGCCCTGCTCGTACGGGTTGAGCCCGGCGGCGTAGCTGGCGCCCTGGCAGGCGTACGCGTAGACGTCCCGGCTGCCCAGCGGCGGCGTGAGAAGCAGCGGCAGCAGCCACAGCCCGACGGTGACCAGCGCCCAGCGGGTCGACGGCACACGGTCGCGCAGCGCCCACCAGGCGTACGCCATCGCGCCGGTGCCGACCGCCCAGGTGGCGATGATCAGCGGGCCGTACGGGCCCTGCCAGATGCTGACCGGGGTGGGGCGCAGGTCGCCGTCGGGGAACGCTCCGCCGAGGAACGCGGCCACGGCGAGCAGCGTCGAGCCGGCCAGGCCGATCCAGCGCGCGAGGTGGTGAGGCACGCCGGACATGCTGCCAGTACGGCGGCCGGGCGCCCACGGGTGGGCGCTGCCCGGTGTCTCCCGGGCGGTCACGGCCGGTGTCGCGTCACGAGGGCTCTGGCCCGCACTGCCCCGCCGGCGAGAGGCTGCTGGTGATCCGGAACGTGCCGGCGGCCCGGGCGCGGACGGTCGTCCAGTCGTCGGGACCGGGGCGCAGGCAACCGTCGGCGCCCGGCAGCGACAGCCAGCGGGACCAGCGCACACGTACCAGGACGTCGGCGGGGGCGTCGACGGTGAACCGCACGCCGGCGGCGGTGGACTCGACGAGCCTGGCCGGAGGGGAGACCAGTGGTGCCGGATCCACCACCTCGTAGAGCCGCCACCGCCCGGGCCGCGCCACCTCACGCAGGTACGGCTGCCCGGCGAGCACGAGGGCCGCCTCGCTTCGCGCGTACCGGTCGGGGACGTCCTCGGGCGCCACGGCCACGAAGCTGACCGCGTTGCGCCGCAGCCAGTCGCCGTACTCGGCCGCGTCGGGTCCCGAGCCGTAGAACAGCGGGTTGCGGTCCACGTCGACCTGCCGCTCCCAGCCGCGCGCCAACGGCACCGCCTCCGCCACGTACGCGCTCTCCCAGTGGTCGCGCAGCGGCACCACCTCGACCCGGCCAACGGGTGCCCGCCGACGCAGTTCGTCCAGCAACGGTTCGTGGAACGCGGCGTGCACGGGTGCGGAACCCATCCGGGCCAGGTCGCTGGTCATCACCGGCGACTGCCACCAGAGCAGGGCGGCCAGCAGGGCGGCCAGCCACCGCGAGCCGAGCGTGGCGAACGCGGCGACGACCGGTAGCGCGAAGAGCATCGGCAGGCGCAGCGCGTTCGACCCGATCGGGGTGGGCAGGTAGTAGGCCGCCACGAGCAGCAGCGCGCTGAGCGCGGCACCGACGCGCAGGACCCGGACCGGCACGAACGCGAGCACCGCGACGGCGAGCGCGACGTTGATCCGCATGGACTCGGCGGTGAAGGGTTGCCGGCCGCCGTTGCCGAACAGCAGCGCCATCGGTCCGATCGCGGCCAGCGGGGCCAGGCACAGCACCAGGCCCTCCGCCCGCAGCCCGCGCAGCGACCGCGCCCGCCACGCGTCGGTGACCAGCAGGGCTCCCCCGGCCAGCCCGGTGAACAGGCCGGCGACCGGGCTGCCCCAGGTCGCGAGGGCTCCCAACGCCGCAGCCAGCACCAGCCGCCCCCGGCGAGGGCCGCGGCGGGAGGCGACGGCGCAGAGGGCCAGCAGGCCCAGCATCAGGCCGACCGCGAAGGTGATCCGGCCGCTGGCCAGGTTTCCCACCAGCACCACGGCACCGAGCACCCCGCCGACCAGCGGCCGGCGGGCCCGCGCCCGGATCAGCAGCCAGGCCAGCGCCACGGCGGAGACGACCGCCGCGATCGCGCCGACCACCCGTGTCCCGACCGCCGCACCGAGCGTCTGGGTGTAGAGGCTGTAGCCGAACTGGTTGACCCCGCCGTACCAGGAGAAGTCGACGGGGGCGAGGCCGTGACGTGCGGCGAAGCCGGCGCGGGCCGCCTGCGCGGCCAGGTCGGTGCCCATGGACGGCGCGAGCAGGAACGCGCCCGCCAGCACGGCCGCCACCAGGAGCGTGCCGCGCAGGGTGCGACGGACGGCGCGCGTCGCGTCCACGTCTCCCCGCCCGTGAGCGGTGGATGGTTCGGCGGTGTTCGTCGGCACCGGGCAGTCCTACCACGTCAGCCGGCCCGTCGCCGGGTCGGGGCGGCGGCGCGCCGACCGGCCCGGATTTGCCGTTCCGGCAACGTTTCTTGCTCCCTCTGCCGCCGGGCGCGCACGATCGACGGGTCAGGTCACGCAGGCAGCGCAGCAGGAGGACGAGACGTGCACCACGACACGACGGCCGGGCAGCACCGGCACGACGACACCAGCGCGACCTCCGGCCACGACGGGCGGCGGCACCCGGACGTGGACGAGGAGACCGCGCGGTTCTGGGAGGAGCACTACGGGCGGCACGAGAGGGTCTGGAGCGGCCGGGCGAACCCGATCCTGGTCGACGTCGCCGGCTCGCTGCCGGCCGGCACCGTGCTGGACCTCGGCTGCGGGGAGGGCGGCGACGCGCTCTGGCTGGCCGCGCGGGGCTGGCGGGTGACCGCCGTCGACGTCTCCGAGACCGCCCTGGCCCGGGCGGCCGAGGAGGCGGCCGCCGCCGGGGTCACGTCCCGCATCGAGTTCCGCCGGCACGACCTCACCCGGACCTTCCCGCCGGGCACGTACGACCTGGTCTCCGCGCAGTTCCTCCAGTCGCCGCTGGAGCTCCCCCGGGCGGAGCTGCTGCAATCGGCGGCCCGGGCCGTGGCCCCCGGCGGCCGGCTGCTGATCGTCGAGCACGGCGAGGTCCCGCCGTGGGGGCGGCACGACCACGCGCACGCCCGCTTCTCCACCCCGCAGGAGACCCTGGCCGCGCTCGATCTCGACCCCGACCGGTGGGACACCGAGCGGCTCGACGCCCCGCGCCGGCAGGCCACCGGCCCGAACGGCGAGCCCGGCGAGCTGGTCGACCACGTGGTGCTGGTGCACCGCCGCCGCTGAGTTCCGCAGCGACGACCCGGCCGGGCGGCGGGTTCAGGAGTCGAGCACCCGTTCCATCGCCGCCCGGGAGCGGCGGCAGGTCCGCAGGTACTCGTCGAGGAACTCGCCGGGATCGTCGCGGCCCAGCAGCCGGACCACCCCGGCCAGCTCGACGCCGTGCCGGGGCAGCTGGTCGCCCTCCCGGCCCCGGACCAGCATCAGCGCGTTGCGGACCTGCGCGGCCAGCGTCCAGCCGGCCGCCATCTCCGTGGCGTCCGTCGGGTCGACCAGGCCCGCGTCCCGGGCCGCCGCGAGGGCGTCGAGCGTACGCGTGCCGCGCAGCGCCGGGATCGCCCCCGCGTGCCGGAGCTGGAGCAGCTGCACCGCCCACTCGACGTCGGCGAGGCCACCCCGCCCCAGCTTGGTGTGGGTGGCCGGGTCGGCGCCCCGGGGCAGCCGCTCGTGCTCCACCCGCGCCTTGATCCGGCGGATCTCCACCACCTGCTCGCGGCTCAGCCCGTCGGCCGGGTAGCGCACCGGGTCGACCATCGCCACGAACTCGGCGCCGAGGTCGGCGTCGCCGCAGACGAACCGGGCGCGCAGCAGCGCCTGCGCCTCCCACACCTTCGACCAACGGGCGTAGTACTGCGCGTACGCGGCGAGGCTGCGCACGAGCGGGCCCTGTCGGCCCTCGGGGCGCAGGTCGGCGTCCACGCCCAGCGCCGGGTCGGGCGCGGGCATCCCGAGCAGCCGGCGCAGCTCCTCGGCGATCGCGCGGGCGGAGCTGGCCGCGCCGTCGCCCGCACCGGCGGGCGCGTCGTAGACGAAGAGCACGTCGGCGTCGGACAGGTAGTTCGACTCGTAGCCGCCGAGGCGGCCCACGCCGATGACGGCGAAGCGCAGCCCCGGCACGGGCGGTTGGGCCGCCCGGGCGGCCCGCAGCGCGGCGGCCAGGGTGGCATCGGTGACGTCCGCCAGGGCGGTGCCGACGGCTGTCACGTCGGCCAGGCCCAGCGCCGCGCGCCCGCCGTCGGGCCGGGGCGGCGACGGGGCCAGCGAGCCGGCCCGGCTCAGCAGGTCGGCGCAGGCGATCCGGACCAGTTCCCGGCGGCGCAGCGCGCGGATCGCCCGGGTGGCCTCGACCGGGTCGGCGTGCCGGGCCGCCGCGGCGGCGAAGCCCTCGCAGAGGACCGTGCGGGGCCGGGGCGCCAGCTCGCTCTCCTCGGCCAGCAGCCGCAGCGCCTCCGGCTCGCGGGCCAGCAGGTCGGCGGCGTACCGGGAGGAGGAGAGCACCCGGGCCAGCCGGCGGGCCACCGGCCCGGAGTCGCGCAGCAGGCGCAGGTACCAGGGGGTGCTGCCGAGCTTGTCGGAGACCTGCCGGTAGTTGAGCAGGCCGCGGTCCGGCTCGGGGGCGTCGGCGAACTCGCTGAGCAGCACCGGCAGCAGGGTGCGCTGGATGGCGGCGGTGCGGCTCACCCCGCCGGTGAGGGCCTGGAGGTGACGCAGCGCCCCGGCGGGGTCGGCGAAGCCGAGGATCTCCAGCCGGTGCCGGGCCGCCTCGGGGGTCAGCCGCAGCCCGTCGGCCGGCACCCGGGCCACCGACTCCAGCAGCGGCCGGTAGAGCAGCTTGGCGTGCAGGCGGCGTACCTCGGCGGCGTGGGTGACCCACTCGGCGCGGAACTCCTCGACGGCGCTGCGGCCCGGCGTGGCGGTGTGGCCCAGCGCGGCGGCCAGCCAGCGCAGCGCGGTCGGCTCGGTCGGCACGGTGTGGGTGCGGCGCAGCCCCTGGAGCTGGAGGCGGTGCTCGACGCCACGCAGGAAGCGGTAGCCGCGCAGCAGCGCCTCGCCGTCGGCCCGGCCGACGTAGCCGCCGGCGACCAGCGCGCGCAACGCCGGGATGGTGCCGGGCACCCGCAGCGACTCGTCGCCCCGGCCGTGCACCAGTTGCAGCAGCTGCACGGCGAACTCGATGTCGCGCAGCCCGCCCGGACCCCGCTTGATCTCGCGCTCCAGCTCCTTCGGCGGGATGTTGTCGATGATCTTGCGCCGCATGGCGCGGACGTCCTCGACCGCCTCGGGCCGCTCGGCGGCCCGCCACACCAGCGGGGCGAGCTGGTCGATCCACTCCCGGCCCAGCGCCAGGTCGCCGGCCGCCGGCCGCGCCTTGAGCAGCGCCTGGAACTCCCAGGTGCGCGCCCACCGCCGGTAGTAGGCGAGGTGGCTGGCCAGCGTCCGGACCAGCGGCCCACGGTTGCCCTCCGGGCGCAGGGCGGCGTCGACGGGCCAGGCGACCAGCCCGCAGACGTGGATGAGCCGGGTGGCGATGGTGGTGGCCGCGGCGAGGTCGTCGTCCTCGGCGGCCACGAAGATCACGTCGACGTCGGAGACGTAGTTCAGCTCGTCGCCGCCGCACTTGCCCATCGCCACGACGGCCAGCCGGGGCCGGGGGGTGCCCGCCGGCAGCTCGCCGACCGCGATCTCGTACGCCGCCGCCAGGGTCGCGTCCGCCAGCGCGGAGAGCGCGGCCATGGTCTGCTCCAGGCCCCGGCCGCCGGTCAGGTCGGCCGCCGCGATCCGCAACAGCGCCAGCCGGTACGCCCTGCGCAGCACCGCCACCGGCTGCCCGTCGCCGGACAGGTCGAGCCGCCCCTCGGCGGTCGGCGCCAGCCCGTCCGGGGCGGTGCACAGCGCCGGCCACTGGTCCGGGTTGGCGACCAGGTGGTCGCCGAGCGCCGACGAGGCGCCGAGGACGGCGATCAGCCGGCGGCGCAGGCCGGGGTCGTCGGCGAGCCCCGCCAGCAGCGCCGACGGCACCTGCTCCGGGGCCGCCCGACGCTCGGGGTCGACCGGCGTCCCGGGGTGCGCCCTGCCCCCGGAACGGCCCGTGGCTTGGCCGGCGCCGTTCGCGGCCATCCGGCGCTCGGCCTCGACGATGCGGTGCAGCTGGCGCAGCGCCAGGTCCGGGTCGGCGGCCCGGGAGAGCGCGGCGAGCAGCTCCGCCGCCCGGCCGTCCGTGGGCTCCTGCACGTCCGGCCGCCACAGTCCCAGCCCGTCCGGGCCGAGCAGGTCGGCGGCGCGGGTGGCGCCGGCACCGCCGTCGGTGCCGAAGCCGTAGCGGGCGAGCCGTCCCGCGGCCCTGGCCGGCCGGCTCATCACTGCCCGAGCAGGGGCAGGCTGCGGCGGGGCGTGGCGTCCTCCAGCTCACCGAGGGCCAGCGCGGCGAACCGGGCGGCGAACGGCTGCCAAACCTCCTCGACGTCGACCATCACGTCGTGGCAGGCCGCCACCACCAGGTCGGGGTCGTAGCCCAGCTCGGCCAGCAGCCTCGAGTCGGCGGCCCAGTCGGCGATCATGGCGGTGTCGCACTCGATGTGGAACTGCAACCCCCAGGCCCGGTCGCCGAGGCGGAACGCCTGGTGGGGGTAGCGGGTGGAGGCCGCCAGCAGGGTGGCGCCGCGGGGCAGCTCGGTGATCTCGTCGGCGTGCCACTGGAACACGTCGGGGATCAGCGGGACGTAGCGGAACAGCGGGTCGGTGTCGGCGGCGTCCCGCTTGCCGACCACGCAGGGGCCGACCTCCGGGCCGCTCGGGCTGCGTACGACCTCACCGGCGTGCGAGGTGGCCAGCAGCTGCGCGCCGAGGCAGATGCCGAGGGTCGGCACCCGGTGCCGGACGGCCTTGCGCAGCAGCCCCTCCAGCGCCGGCAGCCAGGGCGCGGCGGGCGACCCGTCCGGCAGCGGGTACGGCGCCATCGCGCCGCCGAGCACGACCAGCGCCGAGTATCCCTCCAGGTCGGCGGGGATCTCGTCACCGGCGTGGGCGCGGACCACCCACAGGTCGAGGCCGGCCTCGGTCAGCCACTCGCCCAGCCGGCGGACGTCGTCGGTCGGGTCGTTCTCGATCACCAGCGCGGTAGCCACGACGTCGAGGCTAGCCGGTGGCCCGGACGGACCCCGGAACGCCTCCACCGGCGCGGCGGACGATCGGACTCAGGGGGCGCGCAGCGCGTCGAGCATCCGGGCCAGGGCGGTACGGGTGTCGGCCAGGGCGGTCGGGTCGGCCGCCCCGGCGATCCAGAGCGCCGCCTCGTTCATCGCACCCGAGAGCAGATGGGTCAGGGGCGCCACCGGCTGCGGCGCGATCAGCCCCTCCTCGATCAGCAGGGTCAACGCGTCGGCCAGGTGCCGGCCCGACGCCGCCTCGTCCAGCGCGCGCCACTCGTTCCAGCCGAGCACCGCCGGGCCGTCGATCAACATGATCTGCTGGATCTCGGGATCGGTGCTCGCGGTGAGGAACGCCTGGCAGCCCGCCGTGAACCGGGCCCACGGGTCCTCCTCGGCGTCGGCGGTCGTGGCGACCCGGTGGGCCACCTCCCGCTGCACCTCCGCCAGCACCGCCCGGAACAGCTCGGCCTTGCCGGCGAAGTGGTGGTAGAGCGCGCCCTTGGTGACTCCGGCCACCCGCACGATCTCCGCCAGGCCGACCGCCGCGTAGCCCCGGGTGGCGAACAGCTGCCGGCTCTCGGCCACCAGGGCCCGCCGGGTCTGTTCCCGCTGCTGCGCCCGGACACCCTCGGTCATCGCGCCCCCTCGTTGACATACCAACGGTATGTGAAATACGGTCCTCGACATACCGATGGTATGCGAAAGGGTCGAGATGAACCTGACCAGCTTCTACCCCGTCGTCTGCACCGCGCAGCTGCGCGAGTCACACGACTTCTACCGACGCTTCTTCGGCTTCGAGACGACCTTCGAGGCCGACTGGTACGTGAGCCTGCGCCGACCGGGACCGCCCGCGTACGAACTGGCGCTGCTCGACCACCAGCACCCGACGCTGCCCGAGGCGTACCGGGCACCCGTGCGAGGACTCCTGCTCAATCTGGAGGTGACCGACGTCGACGCCGAATGGGAGCGGCTCGTCGTCCGGGGCGGACTGCACGCCGAACTACCGCTGCGCGACGAGGACTTCGGGCAGCGGCACTTCATCGTCGCCGCACCCGACCGGGTGCTGATCGACGTGATCACGCCCATCCCACCGTCGGGGGCGTACGCCGAGCAGTACCTCGACGGATGAGCCGCCCGCGCGACTAGGCTCTGCCGCTGTGTCCGACCTCGCCCGCACCAGTCCCGCCACCGCCGTACGACCGCCGGCGCTGCGCCCCGGCGACACGGTGATGCTGGTGTCGCCGTCCGGGCCGACCCGGCCGGAACGGGTGGCCCGGGGCGTCGAGCTGCTCACCGGCTGGGGACTGCGGCCGGTGCTGGCGCCGAACGCGTACGCCCGGCAGGGCTACCTCGCCGGCGCGGACGACCTGCGCGCCGCCGACCTGAACGCGGCGTTCGCCGATCCCGAGGTGCGCGGGGTGATCTGCACCCGGGGCGGCTACGGCGCGCAGCGGATCGTCGACGCGATCGACATGGCCGCCGTACGCCGCGACCCGAAGGTGGTCGCCGGGTTCTCCGACATCACGGCGTTGCAGTTCGCGCTCTGGCGGGGCGCCCGGCTGGCCGGCGTGCACGGCCCGGGGGCGGCCTGGCTGGACGAGCGCACGCCGCTGCGCTCGGCCGAGTCGCTGCACGCCGCCCTGATGACCACCGAACCGGTCGCGGTGAGCGCCGTCGCCGAGGAGGAGACCTTCGCGGTACGCGTACCCGGCCGGGCCACCGGCCCGCTGCTGGGCGGCAACCTCTGCCTGGTCGTGGCGTCGCTGGGCACCCCGGACATGCCGGACCTGACCGGCGCGCTCCTGCTCGCCGAGGACGTCCAGGAGCCGCCCTACAAGGTGGACCGGATGCTCACCCAGCTCCGCCGCGCCGGGGTCCTGGACGGGCTGGCCGGGATCGCGGTGGGCCAGTTCACCGACTGCGCGGACGGCTGGTCGGTCGGCGTGGCCGACGTGCTCTCCGAGCGCCTCGGCGACCTCGGCGTCCCCGTCCTCGGCGGCCTGCCGATCGGTCACGGCCCCGGCCAGCTCACCGTCCCCGTGGGCACCGAGGCCACCCTCGACACGGAAACCGGCACCCTGACGGTCACCCCCGCCGTCCACTGACCCACCCACCCCACCCCCGGCC
>NZ_JAVRFL010000055.1:0-37731 GCF_031845925.1 Micromonospora reichwaldensis
GGGGTAGACGACGGCGCCCGCCCTCGCAAATGCGGGGGCGGGCGCCGGTCGGTCGCGGGCGACGGTCAGTCGTCGCCTTGGAAGTAGCTCAGCAGGCGCAGGATCTCGATGTAGAGCCAGACCAGGCTGACCAGAATGCCGAAGGCGGCGACCCAGGAGTAGCGCTGGGGCAGCCCCATCCGGACGCCGTCCTCGACCTCCTTGAAGCTGAGCACGAAGCTCAGCGACGCGACCACGATGCAGACCAGGCTGAACCCGATCGCCAGCGGGCTGCCGTCGCGCAGGCCGGTGTTCACGCCGAAGAGCGCGAACACGAGGTTGATCAGCATGACGGCGAAGAGACCCGCCATCACGGCGATCATGCCCTTGACGAACTTCGGGGTGGCCCGAATGACCTTCGCCTTGTAGAGCATGGCCATCACGAAGAAGACACCGAACGTGGCGGTCACCGCCTGGACCACGATGCCGTCGTAGAGCGAGTTGAAGAACTTGCTGACCATGCCGACGAAGACGCCCTCGACGACGGCGTACGCGACGACCAGCGCCGGGTTCGCCATCCGGGAGAACGAGATGATCAGGCCCAGGACCAGGCCGACCACCGCCGCGCCGATCCAGGCCGCGCCGAGCAGCGCGTCGGGCACCAGCACCCAGGCGGCCGCGGCGGAGACGCCGAGGATGCCGAGGAGCGTGACGGTCTTGACCACCACGTCGTCGATCGACATGGTGTTGACGGTCGGCGGGGCCGCCGGGTAGCCGGCCTCCGTCGGGTACTGCTGTGGATAACCGGGCTGTCCGTACGGCCCGGTCGGGGCGTACCCGGCGGAGCGCTCCCGCTCGGCCGCCTGGCCGAGCCGGGCGAGCACCGGGTTCGAAGTCTTCACTGTCAGGCCTCCCTCAGGGGGTCGTTGCACGTGAACGTGCACCCCCAAGAGTAAACGCCCAGGGCAGTCCCGTGGAGATCGCCAAGCTGAGCGGAAGCTGAGAGTGCGGCGTGCCCGGGGCGGGGGTCGAACCCGCACGCCTTGCGGCAGCCGCTTTTAAGGCGGCCGTGTCTGCCGTTCCACCACCCGGGCGGGTGACACCGCGCGGGTCGACACGCGTGGTGCAGTGTCACGGTAGCGGGTCGGCGGCGACCCGGCGTACCCCGGCAGGCGGGTCGCACTAGGGTCGAGACCGTGAGCAGCGCAGCCCCCACGGCCCCCGACGCCGTCCCTGACCAGGCTGTCCTCGCCGTCGACCGGCCGTCCCGCCGGCTCCGGCCGGCGCGCCTGCTGACCGCCGTCCACCGTCGCCGGGCGGACGTCACCGTCGTGCTGCTCTTCCTGGCGCTGGCCGGCTGGCTCACCCACGGGCTCTGGCCCGACCCGGCGGCCCGGGTCCTGGCGCTCAACCCGGAGGACCAGGCCCTCTACGAGTGGTTCCTCGCCGTCGACTCGCGGGCGCTGCTCGGCGACTTCGACCTGCTCACCGGGCGGCTCAACGCACCGGACGGGGTCAACCTGATGACCAACACCACCGTCATCGCGCTCGGGGTGCTCCTCGCCCCGGTGACCCTGTCGTTCGGCGCGCCGGTGACCTTCGCCCTGCTGGCCATGGCGAACCTGGCCGGCACCTCGATCGCCTGGTACCTGCTCTTCACCCGGGTCCTGCACGCCCGCCGGGTCGCCGCCGCGCTCGGAGCGGCGCTCTGCGGGTTCGGCCCGGGGATGGTCTCGCAGACCAACAGCCACCTGCACATGACCGCGCAGTGGCTCGTACCGGTGATCGTCTGGCTGGTGGTCCGCATGCTGTGGGCCGCCGACCCGGCGGGCACCGCCGACGGGCCGGACCGCCGCCGGGTGGTCAGCTCGGCCGTCGGCCTGGCGGCGGCGGTCACCGCGCAGGTCTTCGTCGGCGAGGAGGTGCTCTTCCTCTGCGCGGTCACGCTGCTGGTGATGGCGGTCACCTACGCGGTGGTGGACCGGAACCTGGCCCGCCGCGCCCTGCCCGGCTTCGCCGGGGGGATGATGCTCGCCGCCGGGCTGGCCCTGGTCGTACTGGCCTGGCCGCTGTGGTTCCAGTTCGCCGGCCCGCAGGGCGTCTCGGACGGCATGTTCAGCCCGCACTACTTCTCGGCGGACCTGCGTAGCTGGTGGACCGTCTCGCCGCTGTCGATCGCGGGCGGCGACGGGGCTGCCCGACTGACCACCGGGCCGGCCGAGTACAACACCTTCCTCGGGCTGCCCCTGCTGCTGGTCGCCGCCGCCTGCGCGCTCTGGCTGGGCCGTCGCCCGCTGGTCGTCGCGTGCGTGGTCGGCACGCTCGTGACAGGGGCGCTGTCACTCGGCCCCCAGGTGGTCGTCGACGGCGAACGCACCGCCGTCCCGGGCCCGTACGCCCTGCTCTCGGGCCTGCCCGTGGTGGACGGTGCGCTACCGATGCGGTTCGCCCTCGCGGTGCTCCCGCTGATCGCCACGCTGCTGGTGCTGGCGGTCGACCGGGCGCTGCGCGGCCCCGGCCTGGCCCGCCGCCTGGTGCCGGCGGCGGTCGGCGTGGCGCTGCTGCCGCTGCTGCCGACCCCGCTGCCCACCGCCGAGCGCCCGCCGCTGCCCGAGTTCGTCACCGGCGGGCACTGGCGCCAGTGCGTCGAGCCGGGCGGGGTGCTGGTGCCGGTGCCGCTCGCCACGCCCAAGCAACCGTGGCCGATGCGCTGGGCGACCGCCGCCGACGCGGCGTTCGGCATGCCGGAGGGCTTCTTCATCGGCCCGTACGGTCGCGGCGGCACGGCGGCGATGGGCACCTACGCGCAGCCCACGTCGGCCCTGCTGGCCGAGGTCGGCAGGCGCGGCGGTCAACCCGTCATCGGGGACGAACAGCGCCGGCAGGCCGCGGAGGACGCGGAGTTCTGGGGCGCCTCCTGCGTGGCGCTGGCCGACGGCACCCCGCACGCCGACAGCCTCCGCGGCACGCTGGAGCAGCTCTACGGCCCCGCCACCCGGATCGCCGACGCCTGGACCTGGCTCGTCTGAGGTGTAAGGAAGGGCCCCTTCCTATCGCGTACGCGATAGGAAGGGGCCCTTCCTTACACCAGATCGCGGGCCGGTCCGTCAGGCGCGGCCGGCGCCGACCGGCTGGGACGCCTCGGCGAACTCCTCGCGCGGGTCGTGCAGTTGGCCCAGGGCGACCACCTCGCGCTTCAGGAAGAACGCCAGCGACCAGTCGACCACGACCCGGACCTTGCGGTTCAACGACGGGATCCGGCTCATGTGGTACGTCCGGTGCATGAACCACGCCGGCCAGCCGGTCATCTTGATCCCGTACACCTGGGCCACGCCCTTGTGCAGGCCGAGGCTGGCGACGCTGCCGGCGTGCTTGTGCTTGTACTCCACCGGCTCCCGGCCACGGACGACGTTGACGATGTTGTCGGCCATCCGGGCGGCCTGGCGGACCGCGTGCTGGGCGCTCGGCGAGCAGTAGTTGCCGGGCTCCTTCGTCAGGTCCGGCACGGCCGCGCAGTCACCGGCGCTCCAGGCGCCGTCGACCACCCGGTCGCCGTCGACCACCTGGAGCGTCGGCAGGCAGGTGACCCGCCGCCGCTCGTCGCGCGGGAAGTCCGTCGCGTCCAGCATCGGCGACGGCTTCACGCCGGCCGTCCAGACGATGGTGTCGGAGCGGAAGCTGTCGCCGTCGGAGAGCTTCACCACCCCGTCGAGGCAGGACTCCAGGCGGGTGTCCAGCCGGATGTCCATGTTCCGCTTGAGCAGTTGCTGCACCGTGTAGGCGCCCATGTCCCGGTCGACCTCGGGCAGCACCCGCTGGGTCGCCTCGACCAGCACCCAGCGCATGTCCTCGGGCTTGAGCTCCGGGTAGTACTTCAGGGCGTCCCGGGCCATGTCCTCCATCTCGGCGAGCGCCTCGATGCCGGCGTAGCCGCCGCCGACGAAGGTGAAGGTCAGCGCCGACCGGCGGACGGCCGGGTCGGGCGTGGCGGCGGCCACGTCGAGCCGGTCCAGCACGTGGTTGCGCAGGTAGATGGCCTCGCCGATGGTCTTGAAGCCGATGCCGTGCTCGTGCAGGCCGGGGATCGGCAGCGTCCGGGAGACCGAACCCGGGGCGACGACCACGTGGTCGTACGGGATCTCCCGGGTGGGGCCGCTGATGGGCTGCACCACGGCGGTCTTGCGGTGGTGGTCGATCCGGGTCACCGCGCCCGCCACCACCTTGCACCGCCGCAACTCCCGCCGCAGCGGCACCACGGAGTGCCGGGGCGAGATGTTGCCGGCCGCCGCCTCGGGCAGGAACGGCTGGTAGGTCATGTGGGGCTGAGGGTCCACCACGACGACCTCGGCCTCACGGGAGCTGAGCTTCTTCGACAGGCGCAGTGCCGCGTAGAGACCGACGTGCCCGGCACCCACCACAAGGATCCGCTTCGGGTTCACGTCATCTATCTTTCCCCGCGCGGCCCGGCTAATCCCGCTCGCGCCCCTTCTCTGTGACGGAGCACAACCCCTGTGACCTGCATGACTTCCCCCGAAAAGGGCCGTCACCTGCGGCGCAGCAGCCACCCCAGCAACGCCGCCACCGCCACCGCCACGAGCAGACCGACCACCGTCGCCGCCTGGTGTCCGGCGTCACCACCGAGCCTGCCGACCTCGACCAGCAGGACACCGAGGACGAAGGTGGCCAGCAGCACCCCGCCGGCCCGGGCCAGCCACCGCACGATCAGGCCCGGGTCGACCACCGCGTCGTACGGCAGCACGGCGGCCAGCGCGCAGAGGGTGTGCGTGAGGTAGAGCACCGCCGCCACGGCGAGCAGCCGCCAGAGGGCGATCGGCCGGCCGTACCCGTCGGTGGCGACCAGCCAGCCGCCGACCGTGACCAGCGCCGCGAAGGTCGGCCAGACCCGGCGCGGCCCGACCGCCGGCAGGACCGCCACCGCCACGAGGGCGAGCAGCGGCCGCCCGAGCAGCACCTGTGACGGGTACGCGAGCAGCAGGCCGACCAGCACGGTGAGGAAGATGCCGGCGCGCACCAGCAGCGGCGTCAGGCTGATCCGGGCGGCGGCGTACCGCAGCGCCCTGACCCGTTCGGTGACCGCGCTCACCGGGCCACCCTCGGGGCGGTCGCCAGGCGGGCCACGTCCCGCAGCACCTCGTCGAGGCTGCCCGCGCCGGCCCACCGCACCACCGGCACGCCGTGCTCCCGCAGCTGCCCGATCATGGTGTCCCGGTCCAGCCGCCACAGCCGGTACGCCACCTCGGCCCAGCCCCGGTCCTTCGGCGGAGTGAGGTCCGCCGGCAGGGTGTCCACCGCGACCACGAACCGCCCGGAGCGGGCCAGGCGGGCCAGCATCTGCGCCGACCGCTCGTCGAGCAGCGGGGTGAGGACCACCACCAGCGCGTCCGCCGACAGCAGCTGCGGCCCGAACACCTGGTCGTACGGCTCGTGCGGGGAGTGCTCCGCCCGCACCTCCAGCAGCCACTCCAGGACCGTCAGGTACTGCCGGCGGCCGGTGGCCGGGCGCAGCCGGCGGGCGGCCGGGCCGTACTCGAGCATCGACACCCGGTCGCCACGGTGCAGGTAGTGCTCGGCGATCGCGGCGGCGGCCCGGACGGTGGTGTCCAGCACGGAGGCGGCCCCGGACACGCCGCCCGAGCGGCCCGCCTCGGCGAGCACGTCGAGCAGCACCACCACCTCGGCGTCGCGGTCGGAGAGGGTGGCCGCCACGTGCAGTTGCCGGGCGCGCAGCGAGACCCGCCAGTCGATCCGGCGCAGCCGGTCGCCCGGGGCGAAGACCCGTACGCCGGCCAGTTCGCCGCCCTCGCCGGGCCGGCGCGAGTGGTGCGCGCCGACCAGGCCGGCGGCCCGGGGCATCGCCTCGACCGCGTCGAACGGCTCGGTCCTCGGGTAGACCCGCAACCGGGACGGCTCGGCGATCACGGCGCGGGAGACCAGCAGTCCCTGCGCGGCAGCCGCCCGGGCGCCCGCCGGGCCGATGGGGTGCCGGCCCCAGCGCAGCGCCGTGCCGGTCAGCTCCAGGTCCACGGCCGCCGCCGTCGGGACGGCGGTCACGAACGGCCGGTCGGCGACGGACGGGGCGACGGCCGAGCCCGCCCCGGACGCGGTGGTCGCCCCGGCGATCGTCACCCGCTGCACCCGCAGCCACGGCGAGACCCGGCTGCGCACCACCGCCACGTCGTAGTCGATCAGGTCCGGGTTGCCGACGGTGACCGTGCCGGTCAGCTCGCCGCCCTCGACCAGGTGCCCCTCGTCGGCGGAGACCCAGATCTGCGGCAGGGCGGTCGGCCGGCGGCGCAGCGCGTACGCGGTGCCCAGTGCGAACGGGGCGGCCAGCACGACCAGGTCCACCCGGCCGAGCAGCACCCCCGCGATCAGCAGCAGCCCGGTGAGGAGCACCGCCCGGCCGAGCGCCCACGTGGGCACCCAGCCGGTCGCGGGCCCCGGCTCCGGTGGCGGCGACTCGACCCGGGACGACACGGCGGGCGCGACCATCAGTGCCCGGGGCCGGCGGCGTAGCTGGGCAGCGCACCGCTGGCGGGCGCCGGGGTCGCCTCCAGCACCTCGCCGACCACGAAGGACGGGTCGACACGACGCAACCACATCTCGGGACGCAACGTGATCCGGTGTGCCAGGGCGGGCGCGGCGACCTCCTTGACGTCCTCCGGGACGACGTAGTCGCGACCAGCCATCACGGCACGTACGCGGGACAGCAGCAGCAGCGCCAGCGAGCCGCGCGGCGAGGCGCCGACCAGCACCGACGGGTGTTCCCGGGTGGCGGCGGTCAGCGCGACGATGTAGCGGCCGACGGAGTCCTCCACGACCACGTCCTCCAGCGCGGCCTGCATGGCGCGCAGGGTCGCGGCGTCGACCACCGGCTTGATGTCCGCCTCCTCGCGGCGGCGGGCCATCCGCCGGCGCAGCACCTCCCACTCCTCCTCGGCTTCGGGGTAACCGAAGGAGACCCGGAGCAGGAACCGGTCGAGCTGCGCCTCCGGCAGCGGGTACGTGCCCTCGTACTCGATGGGGTTGGCGGTGGCGAGCACGTGGAACGGCTCGTCCAGCTTGTACGTCACGCCCTCCACCGAGACCTGCTTCTCCTGCATCGCCTCCAGCAGGGCCGACTGGGTCTTCGGCGGGGTCCGGTTGATCTCGTCGGCGAGGAGCAGGTTGGTGAAGACCGGCCCGGCCCGGAACGAGAAGTCGCCGCTGCGCTGGTCGTACAGGAACGAACCGGTCACGTCGGCGGGCAGCAGGTCGGGGGTGAACTGGAGCCGGCGGAAGTCCAGCCCGAGCGCCTGGGCGAAGGACCGCGCGGTCAGCGTCTTGCCGAGGCCCGGCAGGTCCTCCAGCAGCACGTGGCCGCCGGCCAGGATGCCGGCGAGCACCAGTTCCAGCGCGTCCCGCTTGCCGACCACGACCTGACCGACCGCCTCCAGCACCGACCGGGCGAGGGGGCCGACCTCGGCGGCGGACATGCTGCGGTCCACGTCGTTCATCACAGTCTCTCCAGTTCGGCGACGATCGCCGCGAGGTTGCGCGGCGACGGGGTGCGGCGAGGCGGGGTCTCCAGGAACTTCCACAGCTGGTCACCCAGCAGCACCCGGGCCCGGGCCGGATCCGACTCGCGGGTCACGCCGTGCCGCTGGCTCAGCCGCTCGTCGGCCAACTCCCCGAGCCGGGGCAGGATCACGGTGGTGAAGCGTTCGGGCCGGGTGGCCGACCAGTCCAGCGGCAGTTCCCAGCCGTTGATCGCGGTGCGCAGCGCGTCCCTGACGCCCCAGTTCCAGGTGCCGTCGTCGTCGGCGACAGGGGCCCGGCCGCCGCCGCGGGGCGGGGGCGGGGGCGTGAGGGCGGCGACGACGCGACGCACCACGAACAGCGCGACCACCCCGGCCACGAGGACCGGCAGCGAGACCCGCAGGCCCACCAGGCGCAGGCCGGCGACCAGCACGATCACGACGGCCGCGACGCCGGCCAGGGGACGCAGCACCCGGCCGACCCGCCCGCCCCGCCGGGGCTCGGCGCGTGCCGGCCGCTCGTCCTCGACGCTCAACAGGTCGTCGATGCTGGTGCTGCTCACGGCGTCACCTCGCCACGTCGGGCGGGCGCCGGCCGCGCCCCGGTCACGCCGGTGGGTGCCCCGGTCACGCCGGCACCTCCGTGTCGTCGGCGACCGCGACGGTCAACTCGCCGCGCAGCCGACGCAGCGCCGCCCGGGCCTGGTCGCGGGTGCGCTCGTCGACCTCACGGGTGGCGTAGCGGGCCTCGCGGTAGACGTGGGCGAACTCGGCCAGCACGTCGGCGCTGGCGATGGCCGGGATGCCCATTGACGGGTCGCCCCGCAACAGCCGGGTGACCAGGTCGGTGGGGGTGTCGCCGGCCAGCCGGGGCACGCCGGCCCCGGCCGCGGCCTGCTCCAGACGCACCCAGCAGGCGATCACCGCCGTACGCGGATCGGTGTCGCGGTCGTCCAACTCCTCCAGGCCGGCGTCGAGGGCGGCGGCCACCTCGCGGGCGGTGCCCTCGGGCGTCCGCCGGGACCGTTGGGCCGGCAGCGCCCGGGTGGTGCGCCGCATCGCGCCCCGGACCAACGTCCAGGTGAGATAGCCGAAGACGACGAGGATCGCCAGCCCGAGAAGTACGATGGCGACGGTGGCGATCCACTGCGGGATCGACGCCTGGGTGGCCTGGCCGGCGTCCCGCGGTTCGACGGGGATCGACTCGACCGGCTCGGCGCTCGGATACTCCGGCACGTACGGGATGTTGTCGGCGGCGGGCGGGATCCGGCTGGCGCCGATCGACGAGTGGGCGGACGAGAACGCGGCGACGGCCAGCAGGAGCACCACCGCCGCGACCGGCCACCACCTGCGCAGGACGCTGATTTCCATCGAGGGCTACCTCCGGGTCGCCGGGGCGTGTCCCACGACTCGACGCGTTCCGTCCGTCATCGCCACCGCCCCCGCGCCTCAGTCCGCCCCGGCCAGTTGCTTCGCCCGGGCGAACACATCGTCCAGCATCCCTGGTGTCAGCCGCCCGGTGAAGGTGTTCTGCTGGCTGACGTGGTAGCAGCCGAGCAGCGCCGGTGCGCCCGTGCCGGACCAGTGTGCCCCATGGCCGAACGCCGGTCGCGGGCTGGGCGGTCGCAGACCGTACACCTGGCGCAGCACCGGCCACCACGAGGCCCAGGCGAACGCTCCCAGCGCGACCACGACGCGCAGGGTGGGCCGGATCAGCGTCACCTCGCGGTGCAGCCACGGCGCGCACGTGTCCCGCTCCTCGGGGGTGGGCTTGTTGTCCGGCGGGGCGCAGCGCACGGCGGAGAAGATCCGCAGGTCGCGCACGGTGAGCCCGTCGTCGGCGGCGACGCTGGTCGGCTGGTTGGCCAGGCCGGCCCGGTGCAACGCGGCGAACAGGACGTCGCCGGACCGGTCGCCGGTGAAGATGCGGCCCGTGCGGTTGCCGCCGTGCGCGGCGGGCGCCAGGCCGAGGATGGCGATGCGCGCGTCGGGGGCGCCGAAGCCGGGCACCGGCCGGCCCCAGTATTCCTGGTCCCGGAAGGCCGCCCGGCGGACGCGGGCCACCTCCTCGCGCCACCGCACCAGCCGCGGGCAGGCGAAGCAGTCGCTGACGGCGGCGTCGAGGTCGGCCAGGTCGGTCGCCCGCGCGGCGCGGGCGACCACCTCGTCGGGCGTACGGGGCTCAGCCAAGCTTGGCCCGGAAGAGTTCGAGGGTGCGGGCCCAGGCGGTGGCGGCGGCGCGCTGGTCGAAGTTCTCCGGCCGGTCCTCGTTGAAGAAGGCGTGCGAGGTGCCGGGGTAGTCGTGGACCTGGCAGGTGCCGCCGGAGGTCTCGATGGCGCGGCGGACGGTGCGTACGCCGTCGGCGGCGGAGGTGCCGTCCTCTTCGGAGCAGTGGATGAGCGCCGCCTTGCCCGCGTAGTCGGGCCACTCGGGGCGCATCCCGTCCCACGGCAGCCGCGGGTAGAAGGCGGTGGTGGCGACGATCCGCTCGGACCGGGTCGCCGCCCAGAGGGCCAGGCTCGCCCCGGCGCAGAAGCCCGCACAGCCCACCTTGCCGGCGACCTCGGGCCGGCTGGCGAGGTAGTCGGCCGCGCCGGCGATGTCCGCCGCCGCCTCGTCCATCTGCTGGCTGTTCAGCATCTGGCGGGGCTCACTCGGCCTGCTGGCCGGGCCGCCGTGGCGGAAGTCCGGGGCGAGGGCGACGAAACCGGCCTCGGCGAAGCGGTCCACGACCGCCCGGACGTGCGGCACCAGGCCCCACCAGTCCTGGATGACGATGACCGCAGGGCTGGTCGCACCGCCGGAGGGTATCGCGAGATACCCCTCGCCCGTCCCCCCGTTGCCGCGGTAGCTCACCATCTCGCCCATCGGCCGTCCTCCTAGCGGTCAGTCATCGTTGGCTGGTCGCACAGTGTTGCTACGTGTCGGTAGCCTGCCACGCCGTGAGCGCCCCGGGGAAGACGCCGGAACAGTGGCATACACCTCCTGCCGGCCCCCACCCACGGACGCCGACGGCGGCGCGGACGTCGTCCGCGCCGCCGTCGGCGGTCCTGTCGTGCCGGGAGATCAGGCCTTCTTCGTCAGGCACAGCAGGTAGCCGGTCTTGCCCGGCTCGATGCTGTAGTAGACGTAGCCCTCCTGGTCCTCCTTGATGTACTGCCCGCACGCCTCGCCGGAGCGGGCCTGCGCCTGGGTCTGCCCGTCGACGCGGCCGACCACGTTGTAGACGGCGTCGGTGGAGGTGCACTCGACGACCTTCGCGCCGTCGACCTTCTCCTCCTTGGTGCCGGTCACCTCGGGCAGCTCGGCGATGCAGTCGCCGACCTTGGCCTCAGCGGTCTCGTCCTTGTTGAAGAAGTTGCCGATCGCCGAGCCGATGCCGAACTTGAGGCCCGCGACGACCAGAAACACGACGATCGCGCCCACGATGCCGAGCAGCTTCTTGGAACCGGACTTCTCGGCCTGGGGCTCCGCCGGGGGCGGCGCCTGGACGGCCGACGGGGGCTGGGCGGCGTCCGGCGCGGGGGGCGGTGCGACCTGCTCTGACACGCGTTTTCCTTCCGGGGGGTGAGTGAGCAGACGACACCGTAGCGACCGGGACCGACAGCCGTTGCCCCGCTGGACTCATCCGTTCAGCTATTTCCCAGCTTCATTCCATGATCTCGTTCACGTCCGGCTCGGCGTGGGGGTGCCCGGCATGCCCGTCGATGCGGGCGCGGGGGTCGAGGTGCCGGTCGGCGTGGGCGTCGGGGTCGGGTTGCCGCCCGGCGTGGGCGTCGGGGTCAGGTTGCCGCCCGGCGCGGGCGCGGCCTCCGAGGGGGCGGGTACCGGCAGTCCCGGCGGGTTCAGCAGGGGCGGGGTGCTCGCGCCCGGCCGGGGCCCGAACGGCGCCCACTCCGGGCAGTACGGGTACGGGCGCAGCAGCGCGTTGGCCAGGTTCAGGTCCGGCGGGTTCGGGCACATCGGACGACCGAGCCGGATCGGGTCGCCGTTCTGGTCGAAGAGCCGGGCGTTGGACACCAGCCGCCCCTCGCTGTCGTAGACGAAGACGTCCCGGATGTGGTCGTACCGGCCGTCGATCGAGATCTGCTCGTAGTCGAGGTCGCCGCTGCCGACCCGGTCGTTCATGTCCGCCAGGCCGACCAGCCCGAAGATCACCAGCACCGCCGTGCCGACGTGCAGCACCCGCCGCTTGGGCCGGGTCAGGCCCGGCGTGTGGTGGCCGAGCCAGATCGAGGCGAGCACGCTGCCGGCGAGCAGCACCAGGCCGGCCAGCAGGCTGCCGTTGAGCTCGGGCAGCACACCGAACGTGTCGCCGGTCGTGACCACCGTGACGAGCATGGCGGCCAGGTAGCCCCGCAGCACCCACCACGCCGGCCGGAGCAGCCGGAGGAACTCGCTGGCCGAGGCGTACCCGAGGGGTGGTCCGAGTTGGACGTCCCAGCGGTGCGCCCGGGCGCGGAGCCGGTCCACGGCGACACCGAGGCGACGGCTGCGGCGCCCGCCGCCGATCGTGACGCCGACCCCGGCGGCGGCGCGCAGCTCGGCCGCGTACGCCTCGGGCTCGCCGAGCCGGTCGACCAGCGAGCCGCCGGCCTCGGCGGCGACCTCGGCGAGGTGCTCCGGCAGGTCCTCGGTCAACTCGTCGCGGTGCGCCGGCGGCAGGTCGGCCAGCGCGGCCCGGACCCGTGCGGCGTAGTCCGCGATCTCCTGCTCAGTGACGGTCATGCCGCCATCCCCCGATCGTCGAGCAGTGCGTCCATGGTGGTGGCGAACGAGCGCCAGAGCTTGCCGGAGCGGGTGAGCTGGTCCCGGCCGGCGGCGTTGAGTGAGTAGTACTTGCGGTGCGGGCCGGACTCGCTCGGCACGACGTAGGTGGTCAGCAGGCCGGCGCCGTAGAGCCGGCGCAGCGTGCCGTAGACCGAGGCGTCGCCGACCTCCTCCAACCCGGCATCGCGCAGCCGGCGCAGGATGTCGTAGCCGTAGCCGTCCTCCTCCCGGAGCACGGCGAGGACCGCGAGGTCCAGCACGCCCTTCAGCAGTTGTGTGGTGTCCACGCATTGCACACTACTGCGCAATGCGAAGTACCGTCAACGGGACGCGCCGCGCGGGTCAGGCCACGCGCCGCGCCGCCTCGTCCGCGGTCCGCAGCAGATCCCGGAGTACGTGCACCAGCGCGCGAGCCTGCGCGAGGTCGATCGGCCAGCGCTCTGGCTCGTCGTCGGCGGACAACTCCAGCAGCACTCCGCAGGGGCGCAACCGCCCGACGTCCATCAGCCAGAGCCCGGCGCGCACCTGGATCACCTCGTCACCGCGGGGCGCCACGGGCCGCAGGCGGGACAGGTGCAGCGCGCTGGCTCCGCAGCCGCTCTCGGGTACGCACCACGCCGGGTGGGGGCCTCGGATCGCCACGTCGTCGCTCCTCGCTCGCGTTGTGAGGGCACTGTGGGCCCACGCCGCCTCCCATTCTCGTGACCGTCCGACTACGGTCGGAAGTCACGCGCGGGGCACCGCGCGACGGTGGTCGGCGCGGCCCGTTACGTGAGGCCAGGTGAGCGAGGTGTGATGACCGGATCGCAACTGTCGGCGTTGGAACTGCTGGCCGGCGAGCTGCGGCGGCTGCGCGCCGAGCGCGGGCTCAGCCAGGAGGAGCTGGCCCGGCGGATCAACTACTCCGGCTCACTGGTCGGCATGGTCGAGATCGGCCGGCGTACGCCCTCGCTCGACTTCGTCCGCCGGGCGGACGAGGCGCTCGACAGCGGCGGCCTGCTCGGGCGGATCCTGCCGCTGGTCAGCCTGGAGACCGCGCCGGCCTGGTTCCGGCCCTGGGTGGCCGTCGAGCAGGAGGCGGCCACGCTGTGGTGGTTCGAGATCTCGGTCCTGCCCGGCCTCCTCCAGACCGAGGCGTACGCCCGCGCGGTCCTCAGCGGCGGCGGCCTTCATCCTCCCGAACAGATCGAGCAGCGAGTGTCCGCCCGACTCCAGCGGCAACAGATTCTCGATCGCGCCCAGCCAGCGCAACTGGTCGCGGTTCTCGACGAGGGCATCCTCCGTCGGTCGGTGGCCGACCAATTCGGGGTGATGCGCGAGCAGCTCGACCATCTGATCTCACTGGCGACACGTCCACACGTGCACCTGCATGTCGTTCCGGCAGAGGTCGGTGTCTACCCGGGCCTTGCCGGGCCGTTCATTTTGGCCGGCTACGCGGACGGGGGTTGGGTGGCGCATCTCGACAGCCCGCTGCGCGCCCAGGTGCTGGACCGCGCCGAGGAGATTGCCAGCCTGCACCGCAGGTGGGAAAGTGTCCGCTCGGAGGCGCTGCCCCGACGGCAGTCGCTGGTGCTGATGCAGGAAGTGGCGAAGACATGGAGCTGACCGGCGCCCGGTGGCGCAAGTCCACGCGCAGCGACAACGGCGGCGCCTCGTGCGTGGAGGTCGCCGACAACCTGCCCGGCGTGGTGCTGGTACGCGACAGCAAGGACCGCTCAGGCCCGGCACTCTCCTTCGACCCGGCCGCCTGGTCCCGCTTCGTCACCGGCGTCGCGGGCGGCCCGGCACCGGGGCGCTGACCGGGCTTCGCTCATTCCTACTCAAACAGCCTGATCCGCTTTCGCGCTTCACGCAGCCCGCCGCGAGGGCAGCGCAGCATGAATAAGCACTGACGACCTTGACCAAGATTGGCCGTTAATTAGGCTTCCCCAAACTGAGGTGAACCCGAATTTGCTCCGCCAGACCGAGCAGATCCTCCGAGTATCTCAAATCGCGGGAGCGGGGATGGGGAAGCGGATTGGTGAATTCTGCAACGATTTGACCTGGTCTACGTGACAGAACTAGCACCCGGTCGGAGAGGTAAACCGCCTCGGATATATCGTGTGTGATAAGAACGGTTGTTGCCTTGAGATGCGTGTGGAGCCGATAAAGTTCATGCGAGGCGTTCAGTCGGGTAAGGCTGTCAAGCGAACCAAATGGGTCGTCGAGCAAGAATAGATCCGGCTCTCGAATTAGCGCTCGAGCGATAGACACCATGGCTTGCTGCCCACCGGAGAGTTCATGAATGTATCGAGATGCCAGGTCTGTCATGTCAAGAAGCTCCAGGCAGCGCTGAACCTTTCGCTCCCTTGACTGTCGCTCGACACCAAGTAATTCGAGTCCGAACTCGATGTTCCTGTGCACGTTGCGCCACGGCAGCAACTGTGGCTGTTGGGCGACCTGCCCAATACGTGCCGCCCGACGCTCAACCAATCCCTCAGAGGGCAATATTGCCCCTGAGACAATATTGAGGAGAGTGGTCTTTCCGCATCCGGACGGACCTACAATTGCAATGAACTCGCCGGTCTTCAGAGTAAGCGAGACTTCACGAATCGCCTCAACGTGGTCGTGGTAGGTCTTGCCGACTCCTTTCAATGAAAGAGCACGCGAAGCGGTCCCTAGTTGCGCTAAGACTCCTGCCGCCGTCCGAGCATCATTCGAGACGGTTGCTCGTATCGGCATCAACGCATTTTGATAGTTCTTGAATGCAGCATCCAAGTGCAGCACATGCGGTGCCAGTAGCCGCCAAGCATCATCGTTCGGAGCCCCGACTGGTGAACTTATTTTAACAACTGCCCGATGGATCAAGTTGCCTAAAAGGTGCAGTAGTGAAGTCCGGCGCCTTACGGCATTGGGATTACTCCTGCTTAGGTCGCGAATCACGGGATGCATGACCAGGAGCGGCTCTCCCATCCCGCCCGAATCTATTTCTTCATGTTTACTTAACTTGATCAGCTGAAGCTCTTCAAGAGCAGTAATCCAGCCCCATAGGTCAACGTCAGTCGCGCCAAGAAATTCCGGATGAGCTGAAAGGAGGGTGGAGTCCAGAATGAGTCGGAATGGTATCGGCGCGCTATCCAAAAGAGCGAACAAGCACAGTAGTGAGCCGCTTCCTCTATTCCCTTTCTGATGCAGGAGCTTGAGCGACAAATCCCAGATATGAGTCAGGTTATCCCGCGCCTTCGCATCCTCGTTCCGCGCAGACGGCGGCGGGAAGGCAACATCGATACGCCCCTCGTCCAGGAGAGACTGGTACGACTTGAACGTATTGCCGGGCACTGGCCATGGCGCTTTGGAAGCATTCGCGATGTAGGAGTTGGCCAGCCGCAGGGCCAGGGGAAGCCCTCCAAGTCGTTGCGAGAGATTCTCGGCATCCATCAGGCCGCCAGCTACTCTTCCGCAATCCTTCATCAGGATAGACGCCCCGTCAGCCATCTCTAGCGGCGGCAGGGTATGCGCCCGGCACCAGACTGGCCAGCGACCTCCGGGACGACTGGTTACAAGGACCTTTCCATACTTACTTTCGACATTCCGCAGCCAGCCTTTGCTGTCCTCGAGAACGAAGGGGGAGCCGGCGAGAATATTGGGTTCGTCTACATCGTCCAAAACAAGAAGCCAAGGCTTTCGTTGCTTCAACAAGAGCCCCCACAACAGGTCTGCCGCCCCCGCACCTCCGGACCAAGCGCGATCAATAGCCTCTACATCCGCTGCGAGATCAGTGGCTACCTGCCGAAGGCCTGCCAACAAGTCGGCGGCACTGGTCGCTGAGAGCCACCACACAATCGTGCCACGACGCCTTAGACGCAGTGCAACATCCGCGGCAAGGGCCGTCTTGCCACTCCCGCCCATGCCAACCAAGACGTGCACCCGAGGCATATTTTTCCTAGTGGCCGCCAGGGCGGCAACTAACTCTTGGGCAAGATGCTCACGACCGATAATTTTTTCCTCGTGACTCCGAGGAATGTCGATTGATATTATCCCCGGCCTGCCGTGCCCGAGCCATCTTGGAACGTTTGTTGCTCGATTGGGCTCATCACGTATGTACGAGAGCCACCATGTGCCTAGGGTAACTGCGATACCTAACGGAGCCGCTATCCAGCTCGTCAGCTCAGCCCATGACCAAGGCCCGTTTGAATCACCAACAGTTTTTGAAAGCACCACGAGCACCGCCGCTGCGCTTAGCATGGAGAGGCCGATCACGGCTCCGGCTCTCAGCATCCCGATCGACCCGTTCGTCCGCAGTGTCCGGCAGTCGCTAGGAGCAAACAGTCAACCTTGTAGGCTTCGGACGCAAGCCGGAATGTCCAAGATGCTAAATTGCACCTGGGTGTCTGATCTGAGTTGGCAGCATCGAGATCCACGTGCGTCCACTTGGCGGCCTGCGTCACGAGGGTGAGAATAGTAGCTCCCCTAGTGGCGGCTGAAGGCGGACGTGACATGGCAGTTGGCTAAGGCGTGACTCCAGCTCGCCCTGCCCGGGGACTGCGACGCGGCCGCGATGACCGGTCTGCCATTCCGGCCCCGCCGAGCTGCTCGGCGCAGCGCAGCGCCCACCGCTTCGCCGTCGGCCAGGACACGTCATAGCGTTCCGCCGCACGGACGACCGACCAGCCCTCATCCACGATCAAACGCGCCAGGCGAGGACATGCACGAGGAATCAGAGCGGCGTTAGCGTGGGACACGAAGGCCTCATGGTTGCCGGAGCGGTTCCTAGACAGCTCCACTCCACAATCGGAGGCCTTCGTCATCACATCTATCTACGTCGTGTCGTCACACAACCTCAACCAACCTGCCTGGGCAGTACAACTTGGACTGCCACGCGGACACGAGCCGGCCCCGGGGCCGCGCGACAAAGTTGCCCAGGGCCAATCTGCTACGCCAGGCTCCAGGCGATGCCGTCGAGGATGTCGTGCTCGGAGGCGACCACCGAGTCCATCCCCGCCCGTTCCATGATCACCCGGAGCACCAGGGCGCCCGCCCCGATCACGTCCGCGCGGCCCGGGTGCATCACCGGGATCGCCAGCCGCTGCTCCCGGCTCTTGCCGAGCAGGTCGGCGGTCGTCGCGGCCACCGCGTCGTACGGCACCCGGGCGTGGTGGATGCGGCTCGGGTCGTACTCCTGGAGGTCCTGGGCGATCGCGACCACGGTGGTGACCGAACCGGCGAGCCCGACCAGCGTGGCGGCCTGCCGGCCCGGCACGGCCTCCAGCGCGCGGTCCACCGCCGCCGCGATGTCGGCCTGCGCGGCGGCGACCTCGTCCGGCCCCGGCGGGTCTCCGTGCAGGTGCCGCTCGGTCATCCGGACGCAGCCGATGTCCATCGAGATGGCCGCCTCGACGCCGCCCGCGCGGGTGCCGACGACGAACTCGGTCGAGCCGCCGCCGATGTCGACGACCAGGTACGGCTCGCGCGCGTCGGCGGGCAGCCCGCGCACCGCGCCGGTGAAGGAGAGCCGCGCCTCCTCGTCGCCGGTCACCACCTCGGGCGCGACCCCGAGGGTCCGCTCGACCATCTCGCGGAACTCGGCGGCGTTGGAGGCGTCCCGGGACGCCGAGGTGGCGCACATCCGGACCCTCTCCGCGCCGAGCTTCTCGATCTCGGCGGCGTACGCGGCCAGCGCGACCCGCGTGCGTTCGATCGCCTCCGGGGCCAGCCGGCCCGTCCTGTCGACGCCCTGGCCGAGGCGCACGATCTCCATCCGCCGGCTCAGGTCGGTCAGCGGAGCCTCCGGACCCGCCGAGGTGTCCGGCAGGTCGGCGACCAGCAGTCGGATCGAGTTGGTCCCGCAGTCGATGGCGGCCACACGCGTCGTCACGGCAGCAACCCTACGTCAGGCGCGCTCAGGTGACCCGGCGTAGCCCGCGTCCAGCAATTCGGTGCCGAGCGGCGTCACCCGGTGCAGCACCGCGCCGCCGTCCCGGACGCTGGCGATGAGCCCGGCCGCCCGCAACGCCCCCGCGTGCTCGGACGCCGAGGAGGTGCTGATCCCGACGGCCCGGCCGAGCGCCGTGGTGGTGTGCCGGCCGGGGCCGGCGAGGTGGCGCAGCACCGCCGCCCGGGTCGGCCCCAGCAGGCGGCCCAGCGGATCGGGGGTGGCGGCCCTGATCAGGTGCGGCATCGGCGCGGGATACACCACCAGCACCGGCCGGCCGGGCTCCACCAGCACCCGGGGATGCGGGCCGGCCAGCGGCGAGGGCAGCAGGAGCAGGCCGTGGCCGGTGCCGGGCAGTGAGGCGCTCCACCAGGTCCGCACCGTCAACGTAGGCGCCTCCCACCGGATCGCCGGGTGCAGCGCGTTCAGCAGCCCGTCCAATCCGTGCGTGGCGAGCTGCGCGGTCGCCCCCGCCACGTGGTGCCGGTGCGCCTCCGTCAGGTCGGCCCAGTGCGGCGCGAGCACCGCGTCGTGCCAGGTACCCAGGGCCCGGCCGAACAGCTCCATCGTCTCCCCGTCGGCCTCGGCGAACCGCCTGCGCAGCGGCGTCGCGGGCAGCTGCGCGTACGCGGCGGTGACCTCCGCCCGGATGCGTCCGACGGGGGCTGCCCGGATCGCCTCCAGACCGGCGACGACCGATTCGAGGCCGTCCAGCGGGGTGAGGAAGTCGGGCAGGCGCCCGCGCGCGGGAAGCAGGTGCCGCAGCACGGAGGCGGCGGACCGGACCGGACCCGACGCGGAGGCCGCGTCCGCCGCGGGACCCGGCGTCATCCGGGCCGTGTCCGCGTCGTGCAGCGCCTGGCAGGCCAGCAGGGACATGCCGACCGGGTGCAGGCGATCGGCGAAGCGGACCCGGCACAGGTCCGCCAGTCCCAGGCGGAGACGGAGCATGCCAGCAGACTGCCGCTCTTCGGCCTGGACCGAAAGGGTTGCCCCGTCCGGGCGGGGCCATCCAGTGTGGACCGGGGTCACGGAGGGGGCGGGGCGTGCGACGGACGGTGGCAGTGCTGACGGGGATGCTCTTCGCCGTCGTCGCCACGGCGTGCGGTGGGGACCGGGGTCAGTCCCGGGTCACGCCGGCCCCGTCGCCTTCGGGGGCCGTCGAGCGCCCCGCCGCCGGCGACCACCGGCTCACCCTGGCGCACGGCGGGGCCGACCGCCGGTACCTGCTGCACGCCCCGCCCGGCTACGACCCCGCCCAGCCCACCGCGCTGGTGATCGCCCTGCACTTCTATCCCGGCAGCGGCGTCCGCCTGCGGGACATGGTGGGGCTGGACGCCGTGGCCGACCGGGAGAACTTCCTGGTCGCGTACCCGGACGGGCGTAACGGCGGCTTCAACGCGCTGATCTGCTGCGGGACGACCGACGACGTCGGCTTCCTCAAGGACCTCACCGCCCACCTCGTACGGACGTGGCGGGTCGATCCGGACCGGGTCTATCTCACCGGGATCTCCAACGGCGGGGACATGAGCTTCCGGGCCGCCGTCGAGGGCGAGGGGCTCTTCGCGGCGATCGGCGTGGTCAGCGGCGGCTACAGCGGCCCCCGGACGGCCCCCGAGACGTACGTGCCCCGGCGACCGGTCTCGGTGATCACCTTCATCGGCGGGCAGGACCGCTACGCCGACGTCTTCACCGAGGGCGTACGGACCTGGCAGCGACGGCTGCGCTGCACGCCGGCGACCGGCGCACCGCCGGCGGGCGCGCCGCGGGTCACCCGCACGGAAGCGCGGTGCGGCGACGGCAGCGACGTGACCGTCTACACCCTGCCCGACATGGGGCACTCGTGGCCCGGGGCGACGACCGGCGAGCTGGCCGCCCCCGACGCGGGCCTCGTCGCCACCGAACTCGTCTGGGACTTCTTCGCCGCCCACCCGCGCCGGAGCTGAGCGGGCCGGGCGCGGCCGGCGGCCTCGGGCCGCGCGCACCGGGCCGGTCAGAGGCGCAGCAGCATCCGGGTGTTGCCGAGGGTGTTCGGCTTGACGCGTTCCAGGTCCAGGAACTCGGCGACGCCCTCGTCGTACGAGCGCAGCAGCTGCTCGTAGACCGGCTGCGGCACGGGCGCGCCGTCGATCTCGGTGAACCCGAACGAGCCGAAGAACCGCGTCTCGAAGGTGAGCACGAAAATCCGGGCCACCCCCAGCTCGCGGGCGCCGTCGATCAGCTCCGCGACGATCCGGTGGCCGAGCTTGCGCCCCCGGCAGGACGGGTCGACCGCCACCGTACGGATCTCGGCCAGGTCCTCCCACATCACGTGCAGCGCGCCGCAGCCGACCACCGCGCCGTCGCCGGCCCGGACCGCGACCCGGAACTCCTGCACGTGCTCGTAGAGGGTCACGGTGGCCTTGCTGAGCAGCCGCCGGTCGTCGGTGTAGGTGTCGACGAGCCGCCGGATGCCGCGCACGTCCGAGGTGCGGGCCCGCCGCACCACGACCTCGTCGGCCCCCGCCACGCCCCCGTCCGCGCCCGCCATGTCAGTCCGCCGCCGGCACGTCCACGCACGGGCCGGCCGCCCACCACTTCTCGACCAGCGCCAGCGTCTCGTCGCCGAACGGGTTCACCCCGGGCCCGGCCCCGAGCGCGTGCCCGAGGTGCACGTGCAGGCACTTCACCCGGCCGGGCATCCCGCCGGCGGAGATGCCGGCGATCTCCGGCACCTCGCCGATCGCGTCCCGGCGGGCCAGGTAGTCCTCGTGCGCGGCGCGGTAGCGGGCGGCCAGCTCCGGGTCGGCGGCCAGCCGGTCGGCCATCTCCTTCATCAACCCCGCCGACTCCAGCCGGCTGCACGCCGCCGTCGCCCGGGGGCAGGTCAGGTAGAACAGCGTCGGGAAGGGGGTGCCGTCGGCCAGGCGCGGGGTCGTCTCCACCACGTCCGGCAGGCCGCAGGGGCAGCGGTGGGCCACGGCCCGGGTGCCCCGGGGCGGGCGTCCGAGCTGCGCGGCCACCGCGGCCAGGTCGGCCTCGGTGGCCGGTTCGCGCCGCGGCGGGGGTACGGAGTCCGCCGCCGGCTCCTGCGGTGGTACGACAGTCACGATGCTGATCTCTCGTTCGATGCTCGGGTGCTGCTCACCGGTCGGGCTGCTCGCCGTTGGCGGCCTGCACGCTCGACCAGAGGGTGTCGTACCAGGAAGCGGGGGTGACGGGTGCCGACGGGGCCGCGGACGAACCGGCGTCCCGGGCGGCGCCCGCCGGGTCGGAGAGCACCACCAGCAGCGTCTCGCCCGGTGGGCCCATGAAGAACCGCTCCCTGGCCTGGATCTTGATGTATTCCGGGTCCTGCCACTTGGCCGCCCGCTCGGACAGTTCCTCGATCGCCTCCCGCTGGGCGGCCTGGGCGGCCTCCATCCGTTCGATGTCGGCCTGCTGGTCCAGGTAGACGCGCACCGGGTAGGTGTATGCCAGGGCGAGCGCGATCAGCACCGCGAAGAGCACGGTGGCCCGCCCGGTGAGGCCCCGGGAGCGGGGTGCGGAGAGCCGCTTGACGGTGCCGGCGGCCGTACGACGGGCCGCGGCGGGCCGGCTCGCGGAGCGTACGCCCTCCGCGCCCCGGGCCGCCCCCGGCGCGCGACCGGCCGTGGCCCGCGACTCGGCGCGGACGCCGCCCTCACGGACCGACGCCCGGGCGCCCCGGGCCCCGCCCGGCCGACCGGTGTGACCCGGCCGACGGGCGGGGCGCTGACCGCCCGGTGTGCGGCGCTGCTGCATCGTCACACCCCTCCCCCGAGGCCTCGCGCGTCTCAGGCCGAACGGTAGCGCGGGAAGGCGCCCGCCCCGGCGTACCGCGCCGCGTCGCCCAGCTCCTCCTCGATCCGCAGGAGCTGGTTGTACTTCGCGACCCGGTCCGAGCGGGCCGGGGCGCCGGTCTTGATCTGGCCGCAGCCCGTGGCCACCGCCAGGTCGGCGATGGTGGTGTCCTCCGTCTCGCCGGAGCGGTGGCTCATCATGCACTTGAAGCCGGCCCGGTGGGCCAGGTCCACCGCGTCCAGGGTCTCGGTCAGCGAACCGATCTGGTTGACCTTCACCAGGACCGCGTTGGCGGCGTTCTCGGCGATGCCGCGGGCGATGCGCTGCGGGTTGGTGACGAACAGGTCGTCGCCGACGATCTGGATGCGGTCGCCGAGCGAGGCGGTCAGCGTCTGCCAGCCGGTCCAGTCGTCCTCGGCCAGCGGGTCCTCGATCGACACGATCGGGTAGTCGCCGGCGAGCTTGGTGTAGTAGTTGCTCATCTCCTCGGCGGTCTTCGCGGTGCCCTCGAAGGTGTAGGTGCCGTTGTCGAAGAACTCGGTGGCGGCCACGTCGAGCGCGAAGACGATGTCGGTGCCGAGCCGGTAACCGGCCTTCTCCACCGCCTCGGCGATCAGGTCCAGGGCGGCGGCGTTGGTGGGCAGGTTCGGCGCGAAGCCGCCCTCGTCGCCGAGGCCGGTGGAGAGCTCCTTCTTCTTCAGCACCGACTTCAGCGCGTGGTAGACCTCCGTGCCGGAGCGCAGCGCCTCACGGAAGCTGGGCGCGCCGATCGGCGCGATCATGAACTCCTGGATGTCGACGTTCGAGTCCGCGTGCGCGCCACCGTTGAGGATGTTCATCATCGGCACGGGCAGCAGGTGCGCGTTCGGGCCGCCCAGGTAGCGGAAGAGGCTCAGCTCGGCGCTGCCGGCCGCCGCCTTGGCCACCGCCAGGGAGACGCCGAGGATGGCGTTCGCGCCCAGCTCGGACTTGCTGTCGGTGCCGTCGACGTCGAGCATCTTCTGGTCGATCAGCCGCTGCTCGCTGGCCTCGTAGCCGATCAGCTCGTCGACGATCTTGTCCTCGATGTTCGAGACCGCCTTCTCGACACCCTTGCCCTGGTAGCGGTCGGCGTCACCGTCGCGCAGTTCGATCGCCTCGAAGGCGCCCGTGGAGGCGCCGGAGGGCACCGCCGCCCGGGCGATCGTGCCGTCGTCGAGCCCGACCTCGACCTCGACGGTCGGGTTGCCCCGCGAGTCCAGAATCTCCCGCGCGACGATTCCCTCGATGGTTGCCACTGAGTCGCTCCTCGTTTGTGTGTTCCGGTCCGGTATGGGCCGCGACGGTGCGGCTGAGGCAGTTGTTGAACGCAGCGTATCGGGCGACGCTCGGACGCGGGCGGTCCGGGCGCTCGCCGGCCCGACCCGAAACCTGCCTCCGGGCAATGCTTTACACGGACATTCCCGGATTCTCGTGCCTCAACCGGCAACGGGTTTGCGCGCGGTTGGCCCGATCGGCAAGGCTGGTCGCCATGCCCGCCGCCTCGACCACCCTCCGCATGCTCGCCGTGTCGGTCATCGCGTCGCTCACGGTGACCGGTTGTCAGACCCTCGACGACGCCGGCCGGACGATCGGACGGGCCGACCTGGTGAACGACCTGGCCGCCCGGCTCGACCGGGCGCTGGAGCTGACCTACTCCGCCGACTACCAGCTCCCCGGCGGGCAGACCGCCACCATCGCCCAGGCCCAGGACCCGGCCCGCTCCGCCTACACCTGGCCCGGCGGCAAGCTCACCGTCACGCCGGAGGCGACGACCCGCTGCGAGACCGGCGCCGGGCGCGCGACCTGCACCCTGGAGGCCCCGCCCGCGCCCAACGCGAAGCCCACGGTGACCATGTTCACCGAGGCCAAGCAGCGGGGGCTGCTGACGCCGCCGGTCGTCGTGGGGCTGCTCACCACCGCCGCGCTGGACCCGGACGCGGTGATCGAGCAGAGCGACACCACCCTCGCCGGCCACCACGCCACCTGCGTCGACGTGGCGCAGTCGGCCGGGGACTTCACCGCCTGCGTCACCACCGACGGGGTGCTGGGCAGCTTCACCGGCCGGGTCGACGGCCGCCAGGTCGAGCTGGCACTGAGCCGCTACCGCGAGGCGGTCGACGGCGCGGTGTTCGACCTGCCGCCCGACGCCGGCGTCGTGGACCGCCGTCCGGCCAGCTCGTGACCGGTCCGGCAAACCCGCCCGGCCGGCAGTACCCCCCTGGTTTGCGCTGGCTGGTCGACGCGTTGCAGGCGCGTCGACCAGCCAGCGGTCGTGCTACGAGCTGAGGAACTCGCCCAGCATTCGACTACTCCGCTGGTAGCGATCCGGCGTGTACGGCCGCACCCTTCTCCCGGAGTCGAACGGCGTCCGACCGGAGAAGAAGGCGCCAGCCTCCCATTCCTCGCCCACATCGTCGTAGTCCTCGGCCAGAGCCGCCCTCAGTTCCGGTCGGCGGGCCAGGACGTCCCGCGCGACGAAGACCTCGGAGCCGAGCATGGCGCCACTGCGGAGCATCGAGGGAGTGGGGAAGGGTGCCTCGACCTCGATCGAGCCGTAGGCACACGGCAACCGGTCAGTCATGACCTGCAACAACTGCTTACTCCACCGCGTGATCTCGAAGGCCGCCGAGCTGTCGGCCTCCCGCCAGAGGTCAATTGGCAGACCCAGCGCTCCTGCGAAGCAGGACACACCGACCGGGAACCGTTCCCCAGGATTCCTACGAAGCAACTCGACGACGACGACCTCGCCCCCGCGGGTGAACCCGGCCCGCACAGGCCGTTTCGCGGGCTCCCGTCCCCGGATGATCCGCTCGAACGGGTCGGGCTTCACGGTCAGGAGCTCGACGGTTTCCGCGACGTCCGATCGCGCCTCGAAGTCGACGTCCGGCGATATCGTCTCCAGCACGCCGTCAGGCTGCGCACCACAGGCGACGAGGCTGTCGCACACCGCCGGGAACGCCGACTCGTCGGAGCTGGCCGGGAACACTGCGATGGTCAGGTGCGGCGGGTCGGGATAGAGGGGTGTATTACTCATCGAGGCGCTCCAGCATGGCTGACAACCGAGAGTTTCTTCGGACGAACGCGGTCACCAGTTCACCGGCCGACCGAGCACCGACCGAACGTGATCCCAGAAACCGACCGCACTTCGTCACACGCCGAGCAGGGTGCGCAGGTGGCGCGGGGGCGGGCAGTCGTGGGCGAGCATCGCGTCGTGCCACTCGCGTACCGCCACGCCGGCCGGGCGTGCGGCGGCGATCGCGGCCACCTCGCTGTAGCCGACGAAGTACGTCGAGAGCTGCGTCGAGGTGAGCAGGGCGCGCCGCCACTTGCCGGCCGCCTCCCCCTCCTCCTGGAAGCCCCGCCCGGTCATCAGCGCCATCGCCTCGGCCTCCGGCAGCTCCTCGCAGTGCACGAGCTGGTCCAGCAACGCGTTGATGGTCATCCGGAGCTGCATCTTGAGCTGCTGCAACCGCACCGGCAGGCCGCCGAAGCCGAGGCCGGCCATCAGCTCCTCCGTGTAGACCGCCCAGCCCTCGATGAAGGGGCCCGACTCGGTCAGCGCGCGGACCCGGGTGGGGCCGACGTGCCGGCGGGCGTGGGCGAGCTGGAGGAAGTGACCCGGCATCGCCTCGTGCACCGTCAGGTTGCGGATCATGTGGTCGTTGTACTCGCGGTAGAACGACTCGACCCGGTGCGCGGGCCAGTCCGCCGGGGTGGGCGCGATGCAGTAGAACGTCGGCACGTCCGCCGTCTCCAGCGGGCCGGGTGAGTCGCAGTAGGCGACCGCCACGCCCCGGGCGAACTGGGGCATCTCCTGGATCACGCACGGGTCGTCGACCAGGGTGACCAGGTCGTGGGCGCGCACGAAATCGGTCGCCTCGTCCAGGGTGACCGAGGCGAGGTCCACGATGGTGTGGTCGTCCGGGTGCTCGGCGGCCAGCAGGTCCAGCGCCCGGCGTACCGTCTCGTCGTCGGCCGGGCCGCCGACCAGCTCGACGGCCGCCGCGCGGATCTCCTCGCCGACCCGGTCCAGGTTGGCCCAGGCCCGGCGCTGGATCTCGGCGGCGCCCAGCTCGGTGTCGAGGGTGTGCCACAGCCGCGCCTCCCAGCGGCGGCGGCCCAGCCGCGGGTCCGGCCCGGGGCCGGCGTCGGCGGCCAGGCCCTGCCGCAGCCACGCGACGAACTCCTCCAGCGCCGCGATCGCCGCGGTGGCCGCCGGCTCGACCCGGTCGTACAGGGCGGGGGCCTGCGCGAGCAGCCCCGGCACCTCGTCGCGGATCAGCGCCGCCGCGCCGGTGAACTGCCCGACCGCCGTCTCCGCGTGGATGCGCGGCATGTCGCGCAGCGTCGCGCGCGCGGTCGCCAGCGCGTCCGGTACGGCGGCGAGCCGACCGGCCAGGCTGGTCAGCCGCACGTCGACCGGGGCGTACGGGCGGGCGAGCAGCGCGTGCAGCAGCGGCCCGGGGTTGTGCCGCAGCGGGTCCCACTCGTGGGCGCGGATGTCGCCGGACTCGAACAGCTCCCGGTCCACGAACGAGGTGAGCAGCGCGTGGTCGACGCGCTCCTCGACGTCCAGGGCGTCCGGGTCCAGCTCGGCGAGCGCGTCCGCGGCCTCCTTGAGCATGGTCCGGTCGGCCGCGACCGCCTCGGCGGAGAGGTCCGGCAGCCGGTCGTCGTACCGGTGGTCGCCGGTGGAGGTCGCGAGCCCCGGCCGGCTCTGGAGCAACGCGTCGACGATCCGCTCCGCGAGCGGCACAAACGATTCCACCCGCCGACCCTACCGGGTCGACTCAGGCCTTTTCGGCGGCGCGGACCGCGTCCGCGTAGGCGAGGGCGGCACGGCGCAGGGCCGCCTCCGGGTCCAGGCCCGCCTCGCGGGCCGCCGCGACCGTGGCGAGCAGGCCCGCGCCGAGGCGCGCCTCCGGGTCCACCTGGGAATCGGCGAGCGGCGGCGGTACGGCGAGGCCGACCCGCCCGGCGCGCTCCAGGATCTTGGCGGCCAGGGCGAGGGCGGGCTGGCTCAGCGCGATGCCGTCGAGCACCGAGTCACGCGCCTTCTCGGCCCGCTTGATCCGCTCCCAGCTGGCCTCGATCTCCTCCAGGGTGCCGGCCTCGGCGTCGGCGAAGACGTGCGGGTTGCGCCGGACCATCTTGTCGACCAGCCCGCCGGCCACGTCGTCGACGCTCCACCGCTGCTCCTCGGGCAGCTCCTCGGCGAGGCGGGCGTGCAGCACCACCTGGAGCAGCACGTCGCCCAGCTCCTCGCGCAGCGCGTCGGTGTCCCCGGCGCTGATCGCGTCGTACGCCTCGTAGCACTCCTCGATCAGGAAACCGGCGAGGCTGCGGTGGGTCTGCGCGCGCTTCCACGGATCGCCGCCCGGGGAGGCCAGCCGGTCCATCACCGCCACCGCGTCGAGCAGCCGGGCGCCCGGCGGGTCCCAGGAGCCGTACATCAGCTCCAGCTCGGCCAGGCCGGGCTCACGGGCCAGCCGCAGGCCCAGCTCGCGGGCCAGCGACTCGTCGCCGGCCGGGCCGGCCAGCCACACCGCGACGCCGTGCGCCGCCGCCGCGTCGAGCAGCGCCTGCGTCGCCCGGCCGTCGACCACCGTGACCTCGGCGCCCGCCACGCGGACCGCCGTCGTCAGCTCGCTCTCCGCCCCGGCCAGCACCGGATGCCGGCGTACGACGTCCCACGCGGCGGCGGTCAGCAGCCCGGCCGGCAGCCGGGGCGAGGTGACGAGCAGGACGATCCGCGCCGGCATGCTCAGCTGTGGGTCCCGCCGGCCGCCTCGGGCGCGACGGTGGGCAGCGGGTCCGGGGTGGAGACGTCGGTGACCCCGTCGGAGCCGGCCTCGCCCAGCGGCACGCTCACCGCCGGCGCGTTGCCGGAGAAGCTCAGCACCGGGAACTCCAGCGGGCGGTAGCGGGGGTTGACCGTCACGTCGTACGCGGCGACCGCCTCGGCCAGCGACTTGCGGGTGGCCAGCGCGCCACGCAGCTGCTCGCCGTCGAGCTGGCGGGCGGCCGCCTCGTCGGGCACGTCGGCCGGGATGGCGCCCGCCTTGCGGCCCGCCGCCACCACGTCCGCCAGGTCCTGCGCGGTCGGCTCGGCCGGCGCCCCGGTCGGCACCCCGGACAGGCAGTTGTAGAGCTCGGCGGACTGGCGCACGAAGCCGGTGTCGGGCGACAGACCCAGCTGCTGGGCGACCTGCTCCGGCGCGACCTGCCCGCGCGGCTGGTAGTTCTTGTCGGCGGAGAGCCGCTCGCAGACCTCGGAGAGCACCAGCATGCTGACGATCTGGCCGCGGTCGGGCAGCTGCGGCACCTGCGCCGGGGGCTGCCCCTCGGGCGCCTCGGGCTGACCGGTCGGCGTCGGGTTCTTCGCCCGCAGGTCGTCGACGACCCCGGTGACGACATCCTCGGTGATCCGCAGGTCACCGACGTAGGCGGCGACACCGGGCTCGGCACGGCAACCGGAGAGGGCGACGAGGCCGAGCGCCACGCTGGCGACGGCGACAAGACGGCGAGCACGCATGTCGGTCACTCTCTCATGCCGCCCGGGGCCGCCGTGACACCGCCCACCGGTCTCCCCGCGCTTCCGCCCCGGTGCGCACCGGGTCCCACCCCCTGGTCACCCGCCGACTGCCGGTCAGCCATCGTCGACCGCCACTCACCGCGCGGCGGCTCCCGCCGTCGCCGGCTCGCCCAGGACGTCCTTGAGCAGCTGGGCGCACCACTCCAGCAGGGCCTGGTCGCGCAGCGGCTCGCCGCCCACCCGCCGGGTGCTCGGCCGGGGCACGCTCACCTGGTCGAGCGCCTGCTTGTAGACCGAGTCCGGGTGGTAACGCTTGAGCCGCAGCTGCTTCGAGTCGGGCAGCGGCAGCGGGCCGAACCGGATGTGCTTGCCCTGCATGGAGACATCCGTCAGGCCGTAGCGGCGGGCCAGCAGCCGGAAGCGGGCCACGGCGACGAGGTTCTGCACCGGCGCGGGCGGCTCGCCGTAGCGGTCGGTCATCTCGGCCACCACCTCGCGCAGCCGGTCGGCGTCGCGGGCCTCGGCGAGCTTGCGGTACATCTCCAGGCGCAGCCGCTCCACGGCGACGTAGTCGTGCGGCAGGTGGGCGTCGACCGGCAGGTCGACCTTGACCTCGGTCTCCTCCTCCGGGCGCTCGCCCTTGAACGCGGAGACCGCCTCGCCGACCATCCGCACGTACAGGTCGAAGCCGACGCCCTCGATGTGCCCGGACTGCTCGCCGCCGAGCAGGTTGCCGGCGCCCCGGATCTCCAGGTCCTTCATCGCCACGTACATGCCGGCGCCCAGCTCGGTGTGCTGGGCGATGGTCGCCAGCCGCTCGTGGGCGTGCTCGGTGAGCGGCTTCTCCGGCGGGTAGAGGAAGTACGCGTACGCCCGCTCCCGGCCCCGGCCGACCCGGCCGCGGATCTGGTGCAGCTGGGCCAGGCCGAGCAGGTCGGCCCGCTCCACGATCAGGGTGTTGGCGTTGGGGATGTCGATGCCGGACTCCACGATCGTGGTGCAGACCAGCACGTCGAACTCCTTCTCCCAGAAGCCGACCATGACCTTCTCCAGGGCCTCCTCGCCCATCTGGCCGTGCGCCACCGCGACCCGCGCCTCGGGCACCAGCTCCCGGAGCTTCCGGGCCGTCCGGTCGATCGACTCGACCCGGTTGTGCAGGTAGAAGACCTGCCCGTCGCGGAGCAGCTCGCGGTGGATGGAGGCGGCCACCTGCCGCTCGTCGTGGGCGCCGACGAAGGTGAGCACCGGGTGCCGTTCCTCCGGCGGGGTGGCGATTGTCGACATCTCCCGGATGCCGGTGATCGCCATCTCCAGGGTCCGCGGGATCGGGGTGGCCGACATGCTCAGCACGTCGACCGAGGCGCGCATCGTCTTCAGGTGCTCCTTGTGCTCGACGCCGAAGCGCTGCTCCTCGTCGACGATGACCAGGCCGAGCGACTTGAACCGGGTGGCCGCCTGGAGCAGCCGGTGGGTGCCGATGACGATGTCGGCGGTGCCCGCGGCGGCCATCTCCAGGGCCTGCTCGGCCTCCTTCGGCGTCTGGAAGCGCGAGAGCTGCCGGATGGTCACCGGGAACTGGCTCATCCGCTCGGCGAACGTGTTGTAGTGCTGCTGCACCAGCAGCGTGGTGGGCACCAGCACCGCCACCTGCTTGCCGTCCTGCACCGCCTTGAACGCCGCCCGGACCGCGATCTCCGTCTTGCCGTAGCCGACGTCGCCGCAGATCAGCCGGTCCATCGGGACGGTCTGCTCCATGTCCCGCTTGACCTCCTCGATGGCGGCGAGCTGGTCCGGTGTCTCCTGCCACGGGAAGGCGTCCTCCAGCTCCCGCTGCCACGGCGTGTCGGGGCCGAAGTTGTGCCCCTTGGACGCCTTGCGGGCGGCGTAGAGCTGGATCAGCTGGGCGGCGATCTCCTTGACCGCCTTGCGGGCCCGGGCCTTGGACTTCTGCCAGTCCGAGCCGCCCATCTTGTGCAGGGTGGGCTGCTCGCCGCCGACGTAGCGGGAGAGCTGGTCGAGCTGGTCGGTGGGGACGAAGAGCCGGTCGCCGGGCTGGCCGCGCTTGCTCGGGGCGTACTCGATGACGAGGTATTCCCGGGAGGCCCCGTTGACGGTGCGCTGCACCAGCTCGACGTAGCGGCCGATGCCGTGCTGCTCGTGCACGACGTGGTCGCCGGCCTTCAGCTCCAGCGGGTCGATGGTGTTGCGCCGCCGGCTCGGCATCTTGCGCATGTCGCGGGTCGAGGTGCCCCGCCCGCCGGTGACGTCGTTGCCGGTGAGCAGCACGAACCGGGACGCCTCGTCGACGAAGCCGCCGGTCAGGCTGCCGCAGGCGACCAGCACCTCGCCGGGGGCGGGCGCGGTCGGGATCTCCTCGGTCAGCCGCGCGCCGAGGCCGGCGTCGCGGAGCACCTCGACCGCCCGCTGGGCGGGGCCGTGCCCCTCGAAGACCAGCGCGACCGACCAGCCCTCGCCGGTCCAGCGCTTGAGGTCGTCGACCACCCGGGCGGTCTCGCCGTGGTAGAGCGGGGCCGGCTGCGCGGCGAGGGTCACCGCGATCGCGTCGTCGGGGGTGACGTCGTACGCCTCCGGGCCGTCCTCCCAGGGCTGCCGCGCCGGGGCTGCCTCCGCCTCGACCAGGCCGAACGGCGACAGCGTCCACCAGGGCTGGCGCAGCTTCGCCGCGACGGCGCGTACGTCGCCCAGGGTCCGGAAGGCGGCGGCGCCGAGGTCGACGGGGGCCTGGCCACCGACGGCGGCCGCGGCCCAGCTCGCCTGGAGGAACTCGTCGGAGGTACGCACCAGGTCGTGCGCCCTGGTGCGGATCCGCTCCGGGTCGCACAGGAGCACGTGGGTGCCGGCCGGCATGGCGTCCAGCAGCAGCTCCATCGAGTCGGCGCCGATCAGCGCCGGGGCCAGGGACTCCATGCCCTCCACCGGGATGCCCTCGGCCAGCTTGTCGAGGATCTCCGCCAGCTCCGGGTGCTCCTCGGCGAGGGCGGCGGCCCGCTTGCGCACCGACGGGGTGAGCAGCAGCTCCCGGCACGGCGGCGCCCACAGCTGCGGCACCTGCGCGATGGTGCGCTGGTCGGCGACGGCGAAGGTGCGGATCTCCTCCACCTCGTCGCCCCAGAACTCGACCCGCGACGGGTGCTCGTCGGTGGGCGGGAAGATGTCGAGGATGCCGCCGCGCACGGCGAACTCGCCCCGCTTGGTGACCAGGTCGACCCGCCCGTACGCCATGTCGGTCAACCGGCGGGCGACCTCCTCCAGGTCGGCCTCCTGCCCGGCGGCGAGTTGCACCGGCTCCAGGTCGCCGAGGCCCTTGAGCTGCGGTTGCAGCAGCGACCGGACGGGCGCCACGACCACCCGCAGCGGGCCGGTGCGACCGTGCGCGTCGGCCGATGCGGGGTGCGCCAGCCGGCGCAGCACGGCCAGCCGCCGGCCGACCGTGTCGGAACGGGGCGACAGGCGCTCGTGCGGCAGCGTCTCCCAGGACGGGAAGACCGTCACCTGCTCGGGCGGGAGCAGGCTGCCCAGCGCGGCGGCCAGGTCGTCGGCCTCCCGGGTGGTGGCGGTCACGGCGAGCACCGGACGACCCGCGCCGCCGCCCGGCCCGCCGTCGCCGGCCTGGTCGGCGGCGACCGCGGCGACCGCGAACGGGCGCAGCGCGGCCGGCGCGGTGATGTCGAGGCCGTCGACCTGCGCGGCACCGGAGCGCGCCAGGTCACGTGCCCGGGCCAGCCCCGGGTCGGCCAGGGCGGCGGAGAACAGACCGGTGAGCATGAGATCACTTCCAGCGGGAGGACACGACGATCACCCCTCGTCCGGCTGGACGGGGGGCCACCGGTCGACACTATCTCTCCGGTCGGACGAACCGCCCCCGCGTAGGTTGGATCGTCGACAATCGGCGCAGGGTCACCCGGGGGGGGAGAACGGATGCCTGAGGGAATCGGCAGCGATCCACGCCGCAAGACCACGCCCGGCCGGTGGCGGGTGCTGGGTCACCCGGAGGGCATCCTGATCTACGAGGTGCGCTGCATCGTCGAGAGCCACGGCTGGACCGAGCCCGCCGTCGAGAGGTTCCACAACCTCATCCTCGGGCGGTCGGGGGCCTACCGGCGGCGGCTCAACGGTCGTACGGCCTTCTCGGACGCCACCTCCGTGCTGATCACCCGGCCCGGCGACGAGATGTCCGTGTCCCACCCGCTGGGCTGCGGCGACTCGTACACCTGCGTGCAGGTCGACCCGAGGGTGCTGGCCGGACGCCCGGACGGGGCACGCTGGCTGGAGACCGCCGGCTGGGAGGGCACCTCGGACGCGTCGCTCGACCTGGCACACCGGATGCTCATCGCGGAGTTCCGGCGGGGACTGGACCACTTCGAGATGGCAGAACGGCTGCACCGTTTCCTCGACGGGGTGCTCAGCCGTACCGGTGCCCGGGACGAGCCGGGGACGGACCTGGCACGCGCGGTCAGCCGGCGGCCCGCCACCCAGGCCGCCCACCGTCGCCTGGCCGACCGGGCCCGCGAGGTGCTCACCGCCGGCGCCTACTCGCTCAGCCTCGACGCGGTGGCCCGCGAGGTGGGCGCCTCCCCGCACCACCTGAGCCGGGTGTTCCACCGGGTCACCGGCAGCAGCCTCACCGCCTACCGGAACCGGCTGCGGGTCCGGGCGGTGCTGGACACCCTCGCCGAGTCGGACGAGCGGCCGCTGCGCGCGGTGGCGGCGGAGCACGGCTTCGCCGACCAGGCCCACCTCACCCGGGTGGTCCGGGACCACGTCGGCCATCCCCCGGCCCACCTGCGCCGACTTCTCGCCCACACCCCACGGACCTGACCCCGCTTCACCCCACCCGCTGTCCCTGCGTCTGGGCCGGGTCGGCGGAGATGGCGGTCAATCGCGCATCGATGTTCAAGACCCGGGCCGCCCGGCGGCCGAAGATGGAATCCGTCAGCCGGGATCGAGCCGCCGGATCGGCGGTCGCGGGGTGCGCGGACCTGTTCGGGGAGGCCCGCAGCTCCACCCGGCTGCGACCTCGGCGGCGGCGAGGTGCCGTCGCTGCCCGCCGGTGGTGCCGTACACCCCCCTGTACGGCACTCCGGTGGGCGCGGGGCGGCCCGCTCGAAGGATCTTGACGGGGATGGCCGGCCGTGATCGGCTGCGCTGATGGGCAACCAGTGGCGGGCACAGTTCGACGCGGAGGTCACCTTCGCCAACGGCGGCGGGCTGCGGACCGACGGGTTCCGTCTGGACATCCCCGGCCGCGACATCGCCGACGACGAACTGGCGGCGCTGTTCGTCCGGCACCTCGGGCTGCTGATGGTGGCCGAGGTACGCATCACCAACCGGACGATCATCGAGGAGCCGCACAAGGGCGGCCGGGGCGTGGCCGCCGGGGCCGGCGCGGACGACAGTTCCCGGCGACGGCTGGTCGAGCTGAGCCACGTCGTCACCGACGGCATGACCACCCTGCCGGGCTGGCCGGCGCCGCGGATCACCGAGTGGCTGACCCGGGAGGCGTCCCGCGCCAACTACGCCTCCGGCACCGAGTTCCAGGTGGGGCGCATCGACATGATCGCCAACACCGGCACGTACCTGGACACGCCCGCCCACCGCTTCGCCGAGGGCGCCGACCTCGCCGGTACCCCGCTGGACCGCCTCGCCGACCTGCCCGGCGTCGTGGTCCGGGTACCGGCCGGCACCCGCGCGGTGGACCGGCTGCTGCTGGCGCCGTACGACGTCGCCGGGCACGCGGTGCTGCTGCACACGGGCTGGTCGGCGCACTTCGGCACGGACCGGTACGGCGCGCCGGAGGCGCCCTACCTCACCGGCGACGGCGCCCGGGCCCTGGTCGACGCGGGCGCCGCCCTGGTCGGCATCGACTCGATCAACATCGACGACATGAGCCCGGCGGCGGCCGGCGAGCGACCGGCACACAGCGCCCTGCTGGCCGCCGGCGTCCCGATCGTGGAGCACCTGACCGGGCTCGACGGGCTGCCCCCGACCGGCTTCCGCTTCACGGCCGCCCCGCCGATGGTGGCCGGCATGGGCACCTTCCCGGTACGGGCCTTCGCGGTCCTCAATCCCACCTGATCGACGACCGAGGGCCACGCCGACACCCCGGGATCGACCTTCGGGTCAGCGCGCGGGCGGGCTGTGACAGCAGGCTGCCGGAATGTCACGGGCACCGCGCGTCCCCAGAGAGTTGGCGATCCTCCCGTTCTCCGGCAGTCGAGCCGTCGCCGCCGGCCTGGTCACGTGGCGGATGCTCCGTGGGCCGTCCTGGCGCCGGCTGCTGCCCGACGTCTACGTCCACGCCGACGGTCACCGTGAGAACGACCACCGGATGTGGTGCGACGCGGTTGCCCTCACCCTGCCGGCGGGGGCCGCCATCAGCGGTCTCAGCGCGGCATTCCTGTGGGGCGTGGACCTCCTCCCACGCGCGAGCCCGGTCTTCGTCACGCTCCCGGCGACGGCCCACCGACGCGCCACTCGGCGTGTGTCGGTCGACCAACGGTCGCTCTCCGCCCGGGAGATCACCCGCTTCGCCGGCTTGCCGGTCACCACCGGCGTCCGCACGGCCTTCGACCTCGGGCGGCAGTTGCCCCGGACGGACGCGCTCGTCGCGGTGGACGCGCTGCTGCATCGGCGGGTGGTCAAGCTCCCGACGTTGGGCAGCTACCTGGACACGCACAACGGCTGGCCCGGCACCGCCCAACTGCGGGAGGTGCTCACGCTGGCCGAGCCACTTTGCGAGTCCCCGATGGAGACCCGGCTCCGGCTCGTCCTGCACGACGCCGGTCTGCCACCCCTGACCGCGCAGCACGACGTGTACGGCACCCACCCGCACCGGGGACGCGTCTTCCTCGGCCGCGTCGACCTCGCCTACCCCCGGTGGCGAATCGCCATCGAGTACGAGGGTGACCACCACCGGGAACGCACCCACTTCCAGCGGGACGTGGCTCGGCTCAACGCACTCCGCGCGGCGGGCTGGTTGGTGCTGCGTTTCACGGCGGACGACGCACTGCGACACCCTGCCCGGATTGTCCGGCTGGTGACCGACGCAATCCAGGAACGCCGCCCCGGCCAATGCTGATCAGGACGCCATGGACCTTAAAACGGCCAGTTAACGTCCATGGCGTCCTGATCACCGGGGCGCCTCCACGGGTGGGTCAGTAGCGGACCGAGATGTGTCGGGTGGTCGCGTCGATGCGGACCTCGCCGCCGTACGGGACGATCAGCTGCGGGTCGGTGTGGCCGAGGTCGACGTCGAAGACCACCACCGCGTCGGGGCAATAGGCGGCCAGCGCCCGGGTGACCGCCTCGCGCTGCGCCTCCGCCCAGTCCCGCCGCTCGTCGGGGGTGTGCTGCCGGGTGAAGTCCCACGCCTTCGGTCGACCGACGAGGACCGCCGGGAAGCCGGCGAGCAGGCCACGCTCCCCCATGTTGCGCAGGATCCGGAACACCTCGGTGGCCGAGGGCAGCTCCTCGGAGGTCTCGACCATCAGCACCGCCCCGGCCAGGTCCCCGGCGTCAGGGACCCGGTCGGCGGCCAGCAGCCAGTGCAGGATCTCCAGGTTGCCGCCCCAGGTGCGCCCCTCGACCACCGTCGACGGCCCCTGCCAGCGCCAGCCCTCGCCCGGGAGCATCTCCGGCTCGTCGGCCAGCGTCGCCGGGTCCTGCCAGTCGTTCGGCCGGTCGCCCCACTGCGGCGCGGGGGCGAGGTCGTACCAGCCGGAGGTGAAGAGGGCCGCGCGCAGCGAGTCGAAGGTCAGCGGGTGCGGGCTGCCCGGCCGGCCGAGGTGCACGAGCACCGACCCGCCGTGGTACGACACGACGCCCAGCCGGTACAGGTGGTTGAGGACGTTGGTGTTGTCGGAGTAGCCGAAGTACGGCTTCGGGTTGGCCCGCAGCACGGCGTCGTCCAGGTGCGGGGTGACCGTGATCAGGTCGTCCCCGCCCACCGTGGCGAGCACGGCGGCGATCGTCGGGTCGGCGAAGGCGGCGGTCAGGTCCCGGGCCCGGTCGCGCGGATCGGCGCCGAGTACCCGGGTGGTCGGGTACTCCACCGGCTCCAGGCCGAACTCCTCGCGCAGCCGGCGCAGCCCCAACTCGTACACGTGGGGGAAGAGGGCCGGCAGGCCGGCGGACGGCGAGACGACCGCGACCCGGTCTCCCGGTCGGGGCTTGGGGGGATAGTTCGGCGACGTCATGATCGGACGCTACCGACCGGCTCCAGCGGTTTTCCGCTGGTCCGACCCGCCGGGACGCTGGCGGACGGCCTCTAGGCTGGCCCCGCCGAAGTTGATCGAGTATTCGGAGGCCGCGTGAGCACCCCCGCCGGACATCCGCCACAGCCCTTCCACCACGGCCCACCGCACGGCGGCCCGTGGGGAGCCCCCGTGCCGCCGCCGGTGACCAGGCGCATCCCGGAGGACCAGCCCTTCGTGGTACGCCCCAACGTCGCGAAACGCGGCCTGCTGATGACGGGGGTGGCGCTGCTCCTCATCCTCCCGATCGCCTGCTGCGCCGGTCTCGGCATGGTGAACTCGGCCGATGCGCAGCTGCGCTCCCAGTCCGTGGTCGCGATCCTCGGCGTGGTGGGCTGCCTGCTGGCCCTGGTCGCCCTGCCGTTGGGGATCCAGCTCTGGCTGATCGGTTCCGGCGGCCCGGTGCTGGCGCTCGGCCCGACCGGGCTCTGGATCCGCACCCGGCCGACCCGGGGCCAGGCGATCTGGCTGCCGTGGGAGGGCGTCGCGCGGATCTCCCGGCGCCGGTGGAGCATGGAGAAGATGCTGGTGGTCACGCCACACGACGCGCGGGCGCTCCAGCACCTCGGGGCGTTCACGGCGCTCGACAGCGCGGCCCTGAGCGCCTTCTACGGCTCGGGGCTGGTCGCCACGCTCAACTTCGCGGACCGGTCCGAGACGGAGATCATGGCGGCGGTCGCCCACTACAGCGCGGGCCGCTGCCAGCTGACCTGATCGACGCGGCACCGGCAGCCCCGGCCGGGCCGGGAAACGCCACATACCGGGCACGAGCCGCCCTAGGCTGTGTCTTCAAAGGATCTTGGTGTCGGATGATGTAGCGCGTGGGTCGTCGCTACGAGTTGTCTGACGTTGAGTGGGAAGCGCTGTCGCGGTACCTGCCGTCGGCGGTGACCGGTGGTCGG
>NZ_JAVRFL010000056.1:0-33905 GCF_031845925.1 Micromonospora reichwaldensis
GTCTACCGACGCACCCGCGAAGCCCTCGTCGACGGCCTCGGCCTCGAACCCGGCCGCAGCCTCCAAGAACTCCAACAACGCATCCTCGAACACGACGCCAAAATCCAAATCCCCGCACTCACCCACTGATCCACGGCCGTGACCGCGCCGACGGCCCCGGACGCACCGCCGCCCGGCCCGCGTCGCGGGCCGGGCGGCGTGGTGTCCGCCTACCGGTGGTTCAGCAGCACCGGCAGCGACGCCACGTCGTTCGCCATGAACGAGCGCAGCGGCTGGATCTCGTCCGGCGCCACGGCCAGCGCGAGGTTCGGGAAGCGGGCGAACAGCGCCGGCACCGCCACGACCGCCTCCAGTCGCGCCAGGCGGGCGCCGGGGCAGAAGTGCGGACCCGCCCCGAACGCGAGGTGCTCCTTGTTCTCCCGGTCGATGTCGAACACGTCCGGGTTCTCGTGGACGGCCGGGTCGCGGCCGTGCGCCAGGTAGCTGATGAGGATGGCGTCGCCCGCCCGGATGACGACCCCCTCGCCGAGGTCGATGTCCTCCTTCGCCCAGCGCATCGGCAGTGCCGCCACCGGGCAGTGCGCCCGCAGCGCCTCCTCGATCGCGTCCGGCCAGCGGGCCGGGTCGGCCAGCAGGGTCGCCAGCTGGTCCGGGTTGGCGAGCAGCTCGCGGACCGTGTGGTCGATCAGCGTCACGGTCGTCTGGCTGCCGCCGCCGATGAGCAGCAGCAGCATGTCGACCAGCTCCTGCTCGCTGAGCGGCTCCTCGCCCTCCACCCGGGCCGCCATCAGGAAGCTCGTCAGGTCGTCGGACGGCTCGCGGCGCTTGAGGTCGATCAGCGTACGCATGGCGACGTTCATGTCGACGTAGACCGCGGCCGACTCCTCCTCCGGCACGTTGTCGGTGTTCAGCACCACGCGCAGGATGCGCAGCACCTCGGGCCGCAGGTCGTCCGGCACCCCGAACAGGTCGCAGATCACCCTGGTCGGCAACTGCTGGGAGTAGATGGTGTGCAGGTCGACCGGCTCGTCCGCCGGGTGCGTCGCCAGGTCGTCGAGCAGCCGCCGGGCGACGAGCTCCACGTGCGGGCGCATCGCGTCGATCCGCTTCGGGGTCAGCGCCGGCGCCACGAGCTGCCGCAGGCGCTGGTGCTCGCGGCCCTCCGCAGTGGACATGGACTCGACGTCCACCCACGGCGACAGCCACTTGATCTCGCCGGGGGTGTAGCTGGGCACGTTCTTCTTGACGTTGCGGGAGACCCCGGGGTGGGTCAGCAGGCGCCGGACCACGTCGCCGCGGGTGATCGACCAGGCCAACATGCCTTCCGGCAGCTCGACGGCCACCGCGGGGCCGGCCGCACGGAACTCGTCGATCTGCGCGTACAGGCACTTGCCGCCGCGACTGTCGATCTGGGTGGTGGGGGCAGCGCTGAAGTCGACCATAGTGCGCCTCCTACGATGGTGAGGGAACGCAGAGAAAGGTAACTGTCGATCGGGAACTGCCGGGTAACGGCTTTCTCGCACCCGCCACGAATTCGCCTGGACAAAGGCGCAGATCATTGCGTCGGGCCGGCTGACCAACCTATCGTCCTACCACGACACGTGTCAGGGAGCGGCGATCCCGCCCTACTCACCGAATTCCGCGGCAACCCCATTTGTTAACGCGTGTGCGGAGGCAGAAACATGGACAGGATTCGCCGGGTCGGCGTCGTCGGGTGCGGGGTCATGGGCGCCGGGATCGCCGAGACGTGCGCGAGGGCCGGCTTGGACGTGCTCGTCGCGGTGTCGCGGCCGGCCTCCCTCGCACCGGGCCGGGCGCGGCTGACCGCGTCGCTGGACCGCGCGGTGGGCCGGGGCAAGCTCAGCGAGGCGGATCGGGACGCGACGCTGGGTCGGGTGTCCTTCACCGCAGACCTGACGGACTTCGCCGACCGGCAGCTGGTGGTCGAGGCCGCCTCGGAGCAGGAGTCGATCAAGCTCGACGTGTTCGCCACCCTCGACAAGGTCGTCGAGGACGAGGACGCGATCCTCGGCTCGAACACGTCCTCACTGCCGATCGTGAAGCTCGGCGGCGTCACCGCCCGGCCCGAGCAGGTGGTGGGCATCCACTTCTTCAACCCCGCGCCGGTCCTCCCCCTCGTGGAGGTCGTCGGCTCGGTGCGTACGGACCCGCGGACCGTCGAGACCGTCGACGCGTTCGTCACCGAGGTGCTCGGCAAGCAGGTCGTCCGCGCCAAGGACCGCGCGGGCTTCGTGGTGAACGCGCTGCTGATCCCGTACCTGCTCTCCGCCGTGCGGATGGTGGAGTCCGGGATGGCGTCGGTGGCCGACATCGACAAGGCGATGACGCTCGGCTGCGCGCACCCGATGGGTCCGCTGCGCCTCGTCGACCTGATCGGGCTCGACATCGTGGCCGCGATCAGCGAGTCGCTGTACCGGGAGTTCCGGGAGCCGCACTACTCGCCGCCGCCGCTGCTCGCCCGCATGGTGGCCGGCGGCATGCTCGGCAAGAAGTGCGGCCGGGGTTTCTACGAGTACGGGCGATGAGCGCGTACGCCGCCGCAACGTCCCCCGCGGAGGTGGGCTGAACCATGGACCTCGTCGACCGTCTGCACCGCGTCGTCGCCGACGCGAAGTACCTGTCCCTGTCCACCGTCTCCCCCGACCGCCGGCCGTGGACGGCGGTGCTGCAGTACGCGTGGCTGCCCGACCCGCTGCGCTTCCTGTTCGGCTCCGCGACCCAGTCCCGGCACAGCAGGCACGTGGCGGCCCGCCCGACGGTGAGCGGGGCGCTCTTCGTCACCGGCGACGGCGGGCTCACCGAGGTCGACGGCGCCCAGTTCACCGGCACCTGCCGGGAGCTGACCGCCGACGAGGTACGCGCACACCACGCGACGTTCTACGACGCCCTGCTGCCGGACGAGGCGAGCAGGGCGGAGTACACCCTGCCCGTGTCGGCGCTGCTGCCGCCGGCAGAGCACCGCATCTACCAGATCTCGGTGGACCGCGTGTGGCTCGTCGACACCAGCACCTGGATCGAGGACCGGATCGACCGCCGGATCGAGGTGGACCTGCCCTGAGCGGGGCGGGTCCACCCCGGTCCCGGGGTCACTCGGCCATCGTCGCCCAGAACACCGCCTCGTAGGCGTGCACCATCCGCGCCGCGCGCAGCGCCTCCACCGGGTCGTCGCCCGCCGCGAGGCCGGTCGACACCACCCCGGCCGCCTGCTCCAGCACCTCGTCCGGCGTCTCGGCGAAATAGCGGAAGTGCGCGACCGCCTCGTCGGAGAACCCGTAGCGCGCCTGGAGGGCGTCGGCCATCCGGGCGTAGAAGCCACCCGACTCCTCGACGTTGACCAGCAGGGCCAGCGGGATCGCCGACCGCGGCCCGAACACGGCGGTCCGGACGATGAAGGACGGGTACGCCTGGGCCAGCGGTCGCGGCTCGTGCGCCCGCAGTTCCTTCTCCCCCAGGCCCACGGCGGCGGCGAAGGCCGGCAGCAGGCCCAGCGCCTCCTCCTCGGCGCCCGCCATGGCCAGGAACAGCGGCTCGGGGAAGCGGGCCGCCAGGAACGCGAAGCTGCTCCGGTCGCTGGACACCAGGTGGTACAGCTCGCCGGCCAGGGCGCGCAGCCGGTCGGCCGACACCTCACCGCGCTCCAGCAGCTCCAGGAACCGGTTGGGCGCCAGCTCCAGCGACCGCCGGCCCTGTGCCACCAGCTCTGCCACGTGCTCGTCCACTAGTCACCTCCGAATCGTGCGGTGCAGGTTCGGGCCGCTCGCCGGTCCCGGTACGGGCTCGGCGATCCACGGCCCCTCGATGGACGCGTCGAGCACGCCCTCTTCCAACCAGGTGAAGCTGCCGCCCAGCACCCGCCGGGCGACCGCGACGTCGTCGGCGTCGGTGTTGTCCCGCAGCCGCCGGCGCAGCTCCGCCACCCGCTGCCGGGACTGGCGGCAGAACGCGTCGGCCAGCTCGACCGCGGTGCCGCCGAGCGCCCTGGCGTACACGCAGGCGGCGGTCATCGCGTACAGCTCGGCGGCGACGTCCACGACGCGGCCGAGGAACAGCTGCCGCTCGGCGACGGCCTCGCCCCACCGCTCCCGGCCGTCGGCGAGGTGCCGGGCCAGCTCGGCGCTCGTCGCTTCGGCGAACGACAGGTGCCCGGCCAGGTCGCCGAAGCCGGGCGGCGGCGTGAAGGGCCTGGACCCCTCGGCCGGGCCCTCCTCGTCCGCCAGCGCGTCGGTCCCGACGAACACCCGCAGCGCCTCGCTGGAGCCGTCGAAGATCCGACCGATGCGCAGGTCCCGGAACAGCTGCTCGACGGGGACGCCGCGCTCGCCGCGCGCGGCGGCCGACTCGGCGGTCTCGTACCCGCGACCGCCCCGGATCTGCATCAGCTCGTCGACGATCCGCCACGCCTGCTCCGACGCGAACAGCTTCGCGAGCTCGGCCTCGGTGTGCGTGTCCAGCACGCCGGCGTCGGCGTGGCGGCCGGACACCTCGACCATGGCCTCCAGCGCGAAGGCGGTCGCCGCGATGTAGGCGATCTTGCCCGCCACCGCCTCGTGCTCGCCGATCGGCCGGTCCCACTGCACGCGGACGCCCGACCACTCGCGGGCGATCCTCAGGCTCCACTTGGCGGCGGCGGCGCAGACGGCGGGCATCGACAGCCGGCCGGTGTCCTGCGCGGCGAGCGCCACCTGGAGCCCCTGCCCCTCCGGCCCGATCCGGCGGCTCGCGGGCACCACGACCCGGTGCAGCCGGACGACCCCGTTCTCCAGGCCGCGCAGCCCCAGGAAGGAGCTGCGGTGCTCCACCGTGACCCCCGGCGCGTCGGCCTCCACCACGAACGCGGACATGCCTCCCGGGCCGCTCTCCGAGGGCGGGACCAGGGCCATCACCACGATCAGATGGGCGATGGTGCCGTTGGTCGTCCACAGCTTCACCCCGTCGAGGCGGTAACCGCCGTCGCCCGTGGGGGTGGCGGTGGTCCGCATCCGGAAGGGGTCGTTGCCGATGTCGGGCTCGGTGAGGGCGAAGGCGGAGATCTCGCGTACGCACCTCGGCAGCAGCTCGCGCTTCTGCGCGTCGGTGCCGAACAGCCGCAGCGGCTGGATGAGGCCGATCGCCTGGTGCGCGCCGAGCAGCTCACCGAGCGAGGAGTGCGCGGTGCTGACGATCATCAGCGCCCGGTGGTAGCAGACCCCCGACAGGCCGAGCCCGCCGTACTCCTTGGGGAGCTTGATGGCGAACGCGCCGAGGTCGCGCAGTCCGTCGACCACCTCGTCGGGGATCCGGTCCTCGCGCTCGATGAGCCGGCCGTCCACCTTGTCGGTGCAGAACGCGCGCAGCCGCGCGAGGAACGCCTCGGCGTCGGCGTCGAGCCCGGCGTCGGGCAGCGGGTCGAGCAGGTCGACCCGCAGCCTGCCGCGCAGGAGTTCGCTGCCGAAACTCGGTCTGGTCATCGTTGCCTCCCCGTTGCGCGGATGGGTCTGGATCGGGACACGGGCCGGGCCACGTTCGACTCGCGTGAGCGGGTGCGCCCGTGGCCCGGTCCTCGACGTGGGTCAGCTCGCCGGCACGGCCTTGATGAGCGAGAGCGGGCCCGCGGCGCCGTGGCCGCACCACTCGACGGTGAAGCCGGTCTCGGCGAGCAGGGACCGGAACTCGCTCTCGGTCCGCTCCCGGCCGCCGGCGGTCACCAGCATGTTGATGTCCGTGTAGAACATCACCGGGTTGTCGGTGTTCGCGGTGTCCGGGAGCACCGATCCGACGATCAGCAGCGTGGCGTCGGCGGGGATGTGGGCACGCACCGTGGCCAGCAGCTTCCGGGCGTTCTCGTCGTCCCAGTCCTGGAAGACGCTCTTGATGACGTACAGGTCGCCGCCCTCGGGGACCGACGAGAAGAAGTCGCCGGCCACGATCTCGCACCGGTCGGCGACACCGGCGGTGGCGAGCACGCCGGCGGCCTCGGCCACGCCCGCGGCGCTGTCGAAGCACACCCCCCGCAGGTGGGCGTGGGTGCCGAGGATCGCGGCGAGCAGCGTCCCGTCGCCGCCGCCGACATCCACGACGGTACGGACGCCGGAGTAGTCGTACCCGTCGGCGACGAGCTGGGCGGACGCCCTCGACTCCTGTCCCATCGCCACGTTGAACAGCGCGGACAGCTCGGGGTTCTCGGCGAGGTGCACGTACGCGTTCTTGCCGTGCACGTGGTCGAAGGCGCACTCGCCGGTCTCGATGGTGTGCCGCACCTGCTGCCAGGACGCGAACAGCGTGGGGTTGGTGAAGAACCGGGTGAACGCCCACAGCGAGTTCGGCGAGTCGGTGCGCAGCTGCTCGCCCACCTCGGTCAGGCGGAACTCGCCCGGCGTCGGCTCGACCAGCACGCCGATGGCCACGAGGGTCCGCAGCAGCCGGTGCAGCGACGGCGCGTGGGTGCCCGTCGCCTCGGCGAGCTGCGCGCTCGTGACCCGGCCGTCGTGGATGTGGTCGGCGAGCTTCAGCTCGGCGGCGAGCGCGAGCGACTGCGAGGCCATGTAGCCGCCGATGATCTCGATCAGGGCGGCGCGGTTGCGGATCTTGGAGGCCAGGCTGGCCGGAACGGTGCTGGTCATGAGGCATGCCTTTCCGCGAGGGGGTGTCGAACCCACACGTTGGGCTCGACGTAGACGGCGTGGTCGTGGTCGACGTTCACCGCGACCGGGGTCAGGGCACCCGGCACGACGACCGGTCCGCTGGTGTCGAAGGGAAGCCCGGTCCAGTCGCGCCACTGCGCGAGGCTGCCGGAGATCGTCATGGAGGCCGGGCAGACCTGGAGCACCTGCCCGCCCGCCCGCACGTGCACGCGCAGCCACGGGTCGGCCGGCAGCCCGTCGTCGCGGGTCCGGGCCGCGTACCCCGGCATCGGCTCGTGCGGCTCGGCGTGCTTGCCGCTGGGCCGGACCGGCCCGACGACGTCGCGGTAGCCGTGCCGGCGGGCGTTGTCCTTGACCGCGGCCAGGACGCGCCCCGACATGTTCCGGGCCTGCATGCCCGGCACCACGGCGATCTCCAGTGCGCACAGCGCGGTGAGCTCGCGGCCGGCGGAGGTGTCGAGCATGCTCATCCCCAGCACCGCGTCCCAGCCGGTGTCGGGCAGGCTCGCCGGGTCGCCGTCCCACGCGAACGGCACGCCGGCCGCGCGGGCCACCACCGTGTCGTCGGATTCGACGACGACGAGCTGGTGCTCCGGGTACCGGTCGAAGGCCCAGCCGATCACCATCGGCTCGGGCGGGATGTACTCGGGCCACGAGGCCTCCATGTGGAGCATCGCGTCCCGCAGGTCCGGTCGCTCGGCGAGCGTCAACACGCGCACGGGGTCACCTCCCTCGGTCAGGCGGCCAGGCTGCGCGCGGGCAGCGGGTCCGCGGGCATGGCGCAGTGGTCGTCGGCGTGCCTGCGCAGCAGCGCCAGGTATTCGGTACGGGGCACCGCGACCGCGCCGATGAGCTTCGCGTGGTCGCCGTCGTGCTGGACGTCGACCGCGACGCCGCCGCTCTCCGCGACGCGCCGCACCAGGCACGCGACCGCGACCTTCGCGGCGCCGCTGCGCAGCGCGAACTGGGAGTCGGCGCTGAACACGCCACCGACCCGTACGCCGAACGTGCCGCCGACCAGCTCGTCGCCCTCCCACACCTCGACGCTGTGGGCGTGCCCCGCCGCGTGCAGCTCGCGCAGCGCCGACACGAGCCGGTCGGTCAGCCACCGGGGCTCGCGGCCCACGCGGCAGTGCTGGACCACCCGGTCGAAGCAGACGTCGAGCGTCGTCGTCCACTCGACCTTGTTGCGCAACTGCCGCCGCAGGCTGCGCTGGATGCGGGCCTGGTCGACGCGGATCACCGGGCGCGGGTCTGGCGAGCACCAGGCGACGGCGTACGGGTCGGCACTCCCGGCGAGCACCGCGATCCGGCCGGCGGCGACGTCCGCCTCGTAGGTGAACTCGCTGACGATCTTCCGCTCCTCGGTGTCGGCCGGGAACGGGAACAGCCCGTGCCGGTAGGCGCCGAAGAGCGTCGTCGCGGACAGGTCGTCGCCGAACGCGACCGGGCCCTCGGTGGGGGCGTGGGTGAGGTCGAGCGTCTCCCAGCCCATCACGCCGCCCGCAGGAACCCGGTGCGGGTCAGGTAGCCGATGTAGCGGTCGAGCATCTCCGCGTCCACCGTCGGGATCTCGATGCCGCTGCCGCGCAACGCGTGCTCCACGTTGGTGCGGGAGAAGACGGGGAACGTCGTCTCCAGGTACATCTCCGCGACGCTCATCTGGCCCGTCGCGCAGCGGTCGATGAACAGCGGCGCGAAGGGGGTCATCGGATGGTCGGGCTGTTCGACCGCGACCCGCACCATCTCGTCGAGCCACTCGGCCCAGGTCACCTCGCGGATGTCGTGCCCGTGCGCCCGCAGGCGCTCGACCAGCACCGAGATGTTGACCTTCCCGGGGTTGGTGAGGTGGTAGACCTCGCCGGCGGGCCGGGACGCCCTGGCGATGTGCGCGACCGCGGCGGCGAACACGTCGACCGGCGTGTAGTCCAGCGGCAGCTCCGCGACGGGGGCGGTGCCGGTGTCCACCACGAACTTCTTCATCGCGCACATCTCCGTGGCGATGTTCCACGCGCCGTTGACCCGGTCGCCGGAGATGTCGGCGGCCCGGTAGATCGCCACCGGCAGCCCCTGCTCCGCCGCCCGGTGCAGCAGCGCCTCGGCCACCCACTTGCTCTCCACGTAGCCGACGGAGAGGTGGTCGGCGTACGCCAGCGGGGTGTCCTCGTCGACGTGCCGGACGCCGGCGGTGCCGAAGCCCGCGACGACGGCCATGGTCGACGTGTAGTGGACCGGGACGTTGCGGTGCCGCGCGGCCATCCGGATGATCTCGCGGGTGCCGTCGACGTTCGCCGGCCGCATGTGCGAGTACGGGTAGATGAAGTTGACGGCCCCGCCGGGGTGGTGGATGACGTCGACCGTGCGCGCCAGCTCGTCGAAGGCCGCGTCGGACAGGCCGAGCCCGGGTGCCGCGAGGTCGCCGGGGACGGCGACGATCCGGCCCGCCGCCTGGTGCCCGGCGAGGTCCTCGCCGAAGTAGTGCCGCGCGTTGGCCTGGATGCGGGCCAGGCCCTGCTCCGGCCCGTCGGCGCGCACGAGGCAGTGCACCACGGCGTCCGTGCTCGTCAGCAGCTCCCGCAGCAGGTAGATGCCCAGGAAGCCGGTGGCGCCGGTGAGGAACACGTGGCGGGGGTCCTGCCAGCGCGGCTCGTCGGACACGTCGCGCCGGACCTGCACGTCCAGCTCCGTCTCGGCGGCGAAGTCCACCCGCTTGCGGGTGTCGTCGCCGGCCAGCGTGCCCTCCCGGGCCTCGCGCACCGCCCGCGCCAGACCGCGCGGCGTCGCGTCCTCCAGCAGCAGCCGGATCAGCGGACGCACCTGGGTGATGAGCACGCCGAAGGAGCCGCGGATCTTCGCGAGCAGTTCGGCGGCGAGGATCGAGTTGCCGCCCTGCGCGAAGAAGTTGTCGTCCGGCAGCACCCGGGGCACGCCGAGCACCTGCCCCCACAGCCGGGTCACGCCGCGCTCCACCAGGTCGACGGGCGTGTCGTCCACCGCCTCGGCGGCGACCGTCGCGGTGCCCGGCGCGGGCAGCGCGGCCAGGTCGACCTTGCCGTTGGTCTTCAGCGGCAGCTCGTCGAGGGCGACGAACGCCGTCGGCACCATGTAGTCGGGCAGGTGGCGGCCGACGAAGTCGCGCAGCTCCGCGACGTCCAGGGGCCGTGGGCCGGTGTGGTACGCGACCAGGCGCCGCTGGCCGTCGTGCTCGTACGTGGTGACGGCGACCGTGTCGACGCCGTCGTGCGCCGCCAGCGCCGCCTCGATCTCGCCGGGCTCCACCCGGAAACCACGGATCTTGACCTGCCGGTCGATGCGCCCGATCACCTCGAGGTTGCCCTCGGCGGTCCAGGCGCCCAGGTCACCGGTCCGGTACATCCGCGCGCCGGGCTCGGACGCGAACGGGTCCGCGCGGAAGCGGTTGGCGTCGTCCTCGGTCAGGTAGCCGCGCGCCACGCCGCGACCGCCGATGTGGATCTCACCGCGCTCGCCGGGGCCGACCGGCCGGCCGTGCTCGTCGAGGACGTACACGACGGTGCCGGGCAGCGGCCGGCCGACGGGAGCCGCGCCGCGGGCCGGCAGCACGTCGGCGGTCAGGTCCATCAGGCAGGAGGTGATCGTGGTCTCGGTGAGCCCGTAGGCGTTGACCAGCCGCACCCCGGGCATCAGGTCCAGCGCCGTGCGGCAGTCCTCCGCGTTGACCGCCTCACCGCCCACGATCACCAGCCGGACCGGCAGGTCACCGGCCTCCGCGCCGACCTCGGCGAGGAAGCGGCGCCAGTACGCGGGGGTCAGGTCCATCACGGTGACCCCGTGGTGGCGCAGCCGCTCCGGCAGCTCGCTGGGCGCCCAGCTCAGCTCGGGCAGCACCAGCGTCGCCCCGCCCAGCAGCGCGACCGTGATCTGCTCGATGGAGGTGTCGAAGGAGAGCGCGCCGAACTGCAGCACCCGGTCATCGGGGATGACGCCGTAGCGGCCGGCCAGCTCCCCGCACAGGTGGCTCAGCGAGTCGTGGTTGACCACGACGCCCTTCGGCGTACCCGTGGATCCCGACGTGTAGATGATGTAGGCGGCGTCCCCGCCGCCCTCCGCCACGGCCGGGGCGGTCGCGGCGCCGTCCGCGACGCCCGCGGTGAGCGCCCTGACCGGCAGGTCGGCGAAGCGCGCCAGGTCGCGTCCGTGGGTGATGACGGTGGTGCAGTCGGTCTCCTTCACGAACGCCTCGACCCGGCTGTCCGGCAGCCCCGGATCCACCGGCAGGTAGGCCGCGCCCGCCTTCCAGATGGCGAGCAGGCCGACGATGGCGTCGATGGAGCGTTCCAGGTGGACCATGACCACGGAGTCCGCGCCGACGCCCTCGTCGACGAGGTGGCGGGCCAGGCCGTTCGCCCGGCGCTCCAGGTCCGCGTAGCTGATGTGCGCGTCGCCCTGCACGACCGCGGTCCGGTCGGGCTGCGACGCCGCGCGGACGGCGATGAGTTCGTGGACACGCGGTTGCGTACGGATGTTCATGTTTTCCCTCGGGTGTGAGCACGGTCGTACCCGTGGATTTACCTGCCGCTGACCCAACGAAATTCGATACGGGCGACACTACTGCCTGACGGCGGTTCCCCCGACTACCAGAATGAGCATGGAACCAGAATTGACACTACTCATCAGGGTAGTCCTTTAGGCACGGTCCACCCTTCGTCGAATTCAACGTGAAGGACGCAGGAAATCGCTATGTGGCAGTGCTGCCCGGAAGGTCCGGAGCGCCCGCTACGCCGCGGAGGAGACCGGTACGTGGCGGACGAGCTCCGCCCGCGAGGAGATGCCCAGCCGGCGGAACAGGCCGCGCAGGTGGTAGTTGACCGTGTGCGGCGACAGCCGTACCCGGGTCGCAATCTGCCGGTTGGTCATGCCCTCGGCGACGAGCCGCGCGATGGCCCGCTCGACGCCGCTGAACGACTCCCACGCGCCGCCGGCGTCCGGGCGGTGCTCGCGGGCGGCGGGCGCGGAACGCAGCCCGATCCTGCGCCGCAGGTCGGCGGGGGCCACGGGCTCGGCCGACGGCTCGGCGGCGCGGGACGCCCGGGTCACGGCCCGGCGCCGGCGCAGGCGGTCGCGGTCGACGCGGAGCGCCTGCCGCACGGCGGGCGGCAGGGCGTCGAGCACCGCCCACCACACCAGCTCGTGCCGGAAGGCGAGGTCGTCGCCCACCCAGTCGAGCAGACCGGCGTCGAGCAGCGCGTCCAGGTCCGGCAGCAGCTGGGCGGTGTTCCGCCGGGTCAGCGCCGTCAGCTCCGCGAGCTGGCAGGACCGACCGAGCACGGCGGCCACCCGCAGCAGCTGCCACGATCCGGTCGGCGCGCCGCGCAACGTGGCACGGACCAGCTCCTGGACCCGCTTCGGCGTCCGCGCCCGGCCGGGCCCGTCGGTGACGCCCTCGACGCGGATGCCCTCGCGCAGCGCGGCCAGCAACAGCGGGTCCCCCGCCGCGGCGGCGACGAGCAGGCGTACGGCAGGATCCGCCACGACACCGGGCGGATCGGCGACGAGCCGACCCACGGCGCCCCCGGACAGCGGGCGGCCCGCCTCGGCGAGCGCCCCGACCATCTGCGACAACTGCTCGTTCTCGTATGCCACAACGCAATCGTGCACGTGAATGTCTGCCGGTCTCAACATTGCCTTACCACCAGGTACGCCGAGCAATTACCCGCACGTGGGGGAAGCGGCACCGCAGCGGCTTCCCGGCGGGTGACCCGGGATTGCTTCGATCAATGTAATGACGTCGCGAGAGAGGCGGGCAGTTGTGGAACCCGTTGTGGTCCAGGATTTCGTACCGGCGATCGACCTGTCGGGCCGCACCACCGCCGAGGGGCGCGCGGCCATCGCGGCAGCCATCGGCAAGGCGTGCGAGGGTTCGGGGTTCTTCACCGTCGTGGGGCACGGCGTGCCCCGGGAGCTGGTGAACCGCATGTACACCACCACGAAGACCTTCTTCACCCGACCGGAGGAGGAGAAGGACCGGAGCGCGAACCGCGGCTCCGGAGTGTCGGGCCTGCGCCGCCCGGGCGGCCCGTACGAGGCGTTCGCCGCGCACGTGACGGGCGACCTGAGCGACGAGGAGCGCGCCCGGCTGGGCACGCACCCGGCCACCTGGAAGGCGGCGAACATCTGGCCGGACGACGACTTCAAGGCGGTCTGGTACGAGTACATCGCCGCCATGACCGAGCTGTCGGCGGACATCATGCGGCTGTTCGCACTCGCCCTCGGGCTGCCGGAGGACTTCTTCGACAGCAAGTTCGACGAGCACGTGTCGCTGATCATCGCCAACTACTACTACCCGACGCCCGACGACGGCGTGCTGCGGCGGGAGATGCACACCGACTGGGGCAGCCTGACGGTGCTCTACGTGGAGGACGAGCTGGGCGGTCTCCAGGTGCGGCGCGGCGACGACGACTGGCTGGACGTGCCCGCCATCCCCGGCAGCTTCGTGGTGAACATCGGCGACCTGATGGCGTTCTGGACCGGCGGCCGGTGGGCGTCGACCGTGCACCGGGTGGTCAACCCGGAGGGGACGGACGCGCCGTCGCGCGTCTCCATCCCCTTCTTCTACCTGCCCAACCACGACACCACCATCGAGCCCATGCGCCCGCTGGCCCAGGAGAGCGCCGAGGCCGGGCTCGACCGGGTGACCGTCGGCGAGTGGTTCTCGCACAAGATGCAGTCGACGTACCAGGCCTCCGCGTAGCCGACCCGCGCGGCGCCCGCCGGACCGCCCCGCACACGCGGTCCGCCGGGCGCCGCGCGGTGGGCGGGTTGGCGGCGGGCGCTCCGGACGCGCGGTGCACCGGGCAGCGGGCGGCCCGCCGGGCGGCGGTCCGGTGTCAGAGGGAACGCACCGCGCCCGGCACGGTGAACTCGATGGTCTCGCGGGCGACCTCGCGCTCCACGACCGTCACCGGCCCGCGCGCCCGCAGCGCCTCGACCACGCCCTCGACCAGGCGCGGCGGGGCGGACGCGCCCGCGGTGACCCCGACCGTGGTGACACCCACCAGCCACTCCGGCAGGATCTCCGCCGCGTCCTCGATGAGGTGGGCCGGTCGGCCCGCCCGGCGGGCCAGCTCGACGAGCCGTTGCGTGTTCGCCGAGTTGGTCGAGCCGACCACGAGCACGAGGTCGGACTCCTCGGCGACCGTACGCAACGCCGTCTGCCGGTTGGTCGAGGCGTAGCAGATGTCGGCCGAGGACGGTCCACGCAGCGCGGGGAACCGCTGGCGCAGCACGTCGAGCACCTCGGCGGTCTCGTCCACGGCGAGCGTGGTCTGGGTCAGGTACGACACCCGGTGCGGGTCGGGCACCTGGACCGTGTGCGCGTCCTCCAGCGACTGCACGAGCAGCATCCGCTCCGGCGCCTCACCCAGGGTGCCCTCGGTCTCCTCGTGCCCCGCGTGCCCCACGAGCAGGACGGTGTCCCCACGGTCGGCGTACCGGCGCGCCTCCGTGTGCACCTTCGCCACCAGCGGACACGTCGCGTCGAACACCTCCAGGCCGAGCCGGTCGGCCTCGGCGCGCACCACGGGCGACACCCCGTGCGCCGAGAACACCACCGTCGCGCCGGCGGGCACCTCGGCGAGTTCCTCGACGAACACGGCGCCGCGCGACTCCAGGTCGGCGACGACGTGCGCGTTGTGGACGATCTGTTTGCGGACGTACACCGGGCTGCCCCGGCTGGCGAGCGCACGCTCGACGATCTCGATCGCACGCTCGACACCGGCGCAGAACGCACGCGGTGCCGCGAGCAGTACCGTTACGGACTCGGCTACGGACATCACGCACTCCTTCCCACGCATCTCCGCAGTATCGAGCCGGGTCCTCGCAATCCGGTGGGGTTCCGATGGAGCACCAGCGACGACGCCCCGCGCCGGGACGTCCGCTATCCGTTCACCTGGTAGGCGGCGAGGACCGTCTCGGAGATGAGGCGGGGGGCGTCCGCCCGGTCCACCTTTCCGCTGGCCACGTCGGCGGCGGCGCCCTTCATGATGTGGTGCAGCACGCTGGTCAGCCAGCTGGCCGGCAGGTCGACCCGGAACACCCCCTCGTCCTGACCCCGGCGGATCAACTGGTCGACGCGTCGCGCCGGCTCGGCGTGCAGCTCGTGCACGCGTTCGGGCGGCAGCGACGCCTGCGCCGCCTCCAGCACGGCGCTCGACTGGGCGATCAGCAGCCAGCTCGACCGGATCAGCACACGCAGGGCATCCCGTGGGTCGCCGGTCAGGTCGAGGCCCGCGAGGAGTTCCTCCCCCTCGGCCAGCACCCGGGTCAGCGCGGCCTCGACCAGGGCGTCCCGGGACGGGAAGTGACCGTAGAGGGTCACCCGTCCCACCCGCGCCGCCTGCGCGATGTCGCTGACGCTGGCGTCGGGGTCGCGACTCAGGCAGCTCACCGCCGCCTCCAGGATCCTCTCCACGTTCTGCTGGGCGTCGGCCCGGCGGGTCGGCTTGGCGAGTGGGCGAGTCATGGAGATTCCCCTAAGTCGAACAGACGTGCATGAGTTAACGTGTCTCCGTAACTTGAACACTACCGTTCAACTTGGCGGAGGAGCCTGGCAGCCATGGCCGAACCTGTGACCGCAACCGAAACTCCCACACCCGCGAGTCCGCATCCGCAGCGCTGGCGGATCCTGGGCCTCGTCGGCATCGCCCAACTGATGCTGATCCTGGACGTCACCGTCGTCGCGATCGCCCTGCCGCACATGGGGTCGGACCTGGGGATGGACCGGGAAGCCCTCACGTGGGTGGTGAGTGGATACACCCTCACCTTCGGCGGCCTGCTGCTGCTCGGCGGGCGCGCCGCGGACCTGTTCGGCGCCCGGCGCCTCGTCCTCGCCGCGCTCCTGCTGTTCAGCGCCGCTTCCCTGACGGCAGGGCTGGCGACCAGCGGCCCCATGCTGCTGGGCGGTCGCGTCGGGCAGGGCCTCGCGGCGGCGCTCCTCTCCCCCGCCGCCCTGTCCCTGGTCGTCACGATCTTCGACGGCGACGAGCGCAACAAGGCGCTCGGCATCTGGTCGGCGCTCGGCGGCGGCGGTGCCGCCCTGGGCGTCCTCCTCGGCGGCCTGCTCACCGCCGGGCCGGGCTGGCCCTGGGTGTTCTTCGTCAACGTGCCGGTCGGGATCATCCTGCTGCTGGCCCTCCGGATGCAGCTTCCGCCCCAGGCGCCCACCGGCGCGCCGGGCCGGCTCGACGTGCCCGGCGCGGTGCTGGTGACGGCCGCCACCGGATCGCTGATCTACGCGCTGATCCGCGCCGGCGACGTCGGCTGGGTCAACCCGACGATCCTGGCGCTGCTGGTGGCCGCCGTGCTCCTCTACGCCGCGTTCGTCGTCCGGCAGCGCCGCGCCGCGAGCCCGCTGATGGACGTACGGCTGCTGCTCCGCCGGCCGGTGGCGACCGGGGCGCTGCTGATCCTCGTCGCGACCGCGCTGATGATCACCGTCTTCTTCCTGGGCACGTTCTACCTCCAGAACCACCAGGGCTACGGCGCCCTGCGCACCGGGCTGCTCTTCCTGCCCGTGGCGATCACGACCATGCTCGGCGCGAACGCCGCCGGCCGCGTCATCGGCCGGATCGGGGCGCGCACCCTCGGCGTCCTCGGCCTGCTCGTCGCGGCGGCCGGCATGGCGGTCCCCGCCGTGGTCGACGGGACCGCGGCCCTCGTCATCGGGGTGAGCGTCGCCGCCTCCGGCACGGGCGTCCTCTTCGTCGTGGCGTCCGCCGTCGCGCTCGGTCAGGTCGCGCCGCAGGAGGCCGGTCTGGCGTCCGGCATCGTCAGCACCTTCCACGAGTTCGGCGCCTCGCTCGGCGCCGCCGTCGTGTCGAGCATGGCCGCGGCGAGCATCGCGGGCACCAGCACCGCCGGCTTCACCCGCGGCTTCACCACCGGCGCCGTCATCGCCGTCGCCGCCGCCGTCCTGGCCTTCATCATCACCCCCCGGCCGACCCACTGAGCCCCGACCCGGTGGCCGGCGGGGGCCCGCCCACCGACCACCGGGTCGGACATCCTCGACCACGACCCCGACAGGCGGGCGCGGGAACGGCCGGTGGGGGCCCGCCCACCGGCCGCCGGGTCGGAGCCCGGCACGCTCCGGGGACGCGCGGGCGCCGCCACCGTCACATCGACGGGCCGGCGCTCACCGGCGCACCCGCGGCGCGATCCAGGCGCCGAGGCTGTCGCCGTGGCACTGCTCGACGCTGGTGGTGCTCACCCGCAGCGACACCTGGGTCGAGTCGCTGATGTCCACCTTGACCGGGCGGGTCCTCCCGAGGCCGACCGTGGTGGTGAAGACCTCCTTGCGGTCGGAGAGCACGGTGAACCGCAGCGGCATGGCCTTCGGGGACTCGTCGGCGATGCCCACGGCCGCCTCGAAGACCCGGAACTGCCGGCTCACCACGAACGTGACCGTGAAGCTGTCGTTCAACCAGCACGGAGACGCGGTCAGCACCGCCTCGTGCCGCTTGCCGGCGACGGTCAGCGGCTCCTGCTCCCAGCCCTCGAAGTCGTCCACCTCGCGCATCTCCGTCAGCGGGACCACGCCGGCCGGGGGTGACGGCGACGCGGTGACCGCGGGCGACTCGGGTGTCGGGGCGGGGTCGGTGGGCGCCGCCGGCGGGGTCGGCGAGGGCTGCCCGCTGGACGGGGCACCCTGGACCGGCGGCGCGGCACCGCCGCCGCTGCTGTCGCGGGTCAGCTCCAGCGCGACGGGAATGGCCGCCGCGATCACCGTGGCCACGGCGGCGATGACCGCGCCAGCGATCGCGGGATGGGACGAGCGACGCCGTCTCGGGACAGACACGCTTCGATTATGGCAACTCCGCGCACACGCGCCGGGCGCCGACAGTCAGTGCCCGAGCCGGTCGAGGATCCTGGCCGCCACGTCGAGGGTGTTCCCCTCGGGCGCGGCGGGACAGCCGCCGATCGTCCCCCGCCAGCGCTCCTCGTGCGCGACGACGCGGGCGCGCAGGACGTCAACGTCCGGCGCCTGCCCCGTCGTCACCGCCCGAGCCAGCCAGGTCGCCCAGCCCCGGCCGCCGACGCCGCAACCGGGGCGCTGCTGCTCTTACCCGAGCCGGCCCAGGGCGGCGACGACGCATTGAGCCATTGGCGATCTTGACAGTCTCGGCCTCGTTGGGACACCCTCTGGGCCAGATCGCGCCCGAAGGCCCGCGGCTCACGGGCGTGCGGTCGCAAGGTCTATTTTCCACACAGATGCACGGAGGCTCATTTGCGTCGCGATATCGCAGTCAGCATGGCTGCGCTTGTCGCCGTGCTCGGCATCCTAGTTCCTCAGGGGTCCGCGCTCGCCGGCAGTGGCGCACCATTCAAGCTGCCCTACCGGGCTGGACACGCGTACACCATCACCCAGACCCCCGGGAGCGGCTACTCCCACAACGACGGCTACAACCGACACGCCGTCGACTTCGCGATGCCGCAGGGCACCCCGATCGTCGCCTCGGCCGCCGGCACCGTCCGCTACGAGGGATGGAGCAGCGGCGGAGGCATAATCGCCCTGATCGACCACGGCAACAATCGATGCTCCCAGTACGCCCATCTCAGTGCCACCATCGTCGACAGAGGACAATGGGTGGCGCAGGGGCAGCACATCGGCGCGTCCGGTGCCACCGGAAATGTGACCGGTCCACATCTGCACTGGAACGTCGTCTACTGCGACTCCCAACTCAGCCGCGAGATCCCCAACACCGTGGAGAACGGCACCAACTACCCCACCGGCACCGCACCCGTGAGCCAGAACTCCCTTTCCACCAGCCTGCCGGGAGCTGATGGCGAACGGGTGTCCGACTTCAGTGGTGACGGTGCCGCCGATGTCCTGGGGGTCGCCGCCAACGGCGACTTCTGGTACTACCCGCACAACCTTTCCGGTCTGAGCACCCCGGTGAAGATCGGGATCGGCTGGGCGGCCTTCAAGCACGTCATGGCCGCCGACTGGAGCGGCGACGGCGCCGCCGACATCCTAGGGGTCGATTCCTCAGGAAGGCTGTTGTACTACCCGAACAACAGCTACCAGCTATCCGGCTACACGCAGATCGGGAATGGCTGGGCGGCCTTCAAGCACGTGATGGCCGCGGACTGGAGCGGCGACGGCGCCGCCGACGTCCTGGGAGTCGACGCCAGCGGAAACCTCTGGTACTACCCGCACAGCGGAGCCGGCCTCGGCAACCCCGTCAAAATCGGATACGGCTGGGCGACCTTCAAACACGTCATGGCCGCCGACTGGAGCGGCGACGGCGCCGCCGACATCCTGGGAATCGACGCCAACGGAAACCTCTGGTACTACCCCCACAGCGGACCCGGCCTCGGCAACCCCGTCAAAATCGGGCACGGCTGGGCGACCTTCATACACGTCATGTGACAGCAACGATCCACCGGGGCGGGTCGGCCCAGGCACCAGACCGGGTGCCCCGGCCGACCCGCCGGCCAAGGCGCCGAGCCGGGGACGCGCGAGACGCAGGCAGGGTCGTCGGCTTGCGGTGCTCGTCCTGCGGCCCGTTGGGTCGCGCAGGGTTCACCCCTTCCTTGGCTTTCCTGAGCTGCGGCCCCTGCCTTCGAAAAAGTAAGACTGCTGTCGACTGGCGTCGATCCCTACCGCTGGCCTGCTCGCCTTGTAGCCTCCAGTCGGCCTCTGACCGCGCCTGTCGGCCAATTTCGCTGCACAGCCAACTTATGCCCGGCCCGAAGCCCGGACGCAACGGAGTCGTGGCAGTTGCCGCCATCAATTACCGTCCCAGCGGCAGACAACTCACAGCACGGGGGAACCCTTGACGAATTCCTTCAGTACCCGGCGCATGCTCGCCTGGACCGCGCCCGTTGCGCTCGCGCTGACCGCGCTCGCCCCGGTCCTGCCAGCCCAGGCCGCGCCGAAACCCACGCCCGCCGTCACCACCGGCCCGGTCGACAAGGACCTCAACGGCGACGGGGTGCCCGACCTGGTCGCTGTCGGCGGTCCGGGCACCGGTCTGGGCTCCGGCGTCTGGTCCGGGCTCGGCGTGAAGTCCCGCAAGACCGGCGTAGGCACCGGCCAGGTGCAGACTCCGGCCAGCAACGTCGGCCTGCGCGGCAACGGTGTCACCGGCAACGCCTCCCCGGCCGACTTCGATGGCGCCCAGGTCATCACTGGGCGCTTCACCGGCGTCGAGCACCAGGACTTCCTGTACTACTACCCGACCGGGACTTCCGCCGGTAACGGTGGCGTCATCCGCGGTGCCGGGGACGGCACGATGAACAACCCGGTCAGCGGCAACCAGTTCTCGATCTTCTCCGACAATCTGATCGACGCCAACGGCAACAGCCCGCTGCAACTGGTGAACGCGTTCCAGGCTGACGGCGTCGACACCGGCATCCCGGACCTGCTCGGCATCGCCGGGGACGCCACCAACGGCTACCGGCTCGGCTACCACCCCAACTACTACGCGCCGGGCCTCTACTACGGCGTCACGGGTCTGACCAACCCCACGCCGACCGGCGGGACCGACTGGCAGAACTGGAGCCTCGCCAGCACCGAGACCGCCTCAGGGATCGCGCTCTTCCTGCGCAACGCCGGCACCGGTGCCCTGTACCTGTGGACCGGAGCCACCATGATCGACAACGGCGACGGCACCGGCACGCTGACCCACACCCAGTACCAGGTGGCGGCGAACTGGAACACCGGCGTCGCAATCACCACGCTGCAGGCCGCCGACATAAACGCCGACGGCACCCCGGACCTGTGGACCGTGCTGCCGAACGGCACCTACCGGGCGTACCTGATCTCCGGCCTGTCCAACAGCGGCACCGCGACGGTCATCGCCACCCGCGCCCAACGGCTTGCCTGACCTCCCGGGCAGCCCATCGGACCTCCCGACTGCAAATCGGAAGGTCGGCGGTTCGGCCCCGCCCCTGGCCACATAGCCTTCGCCGGGCTAAAGAGATCCCCACCTGCGGTAACGCAGGTGGGGATCTCATGTGCGCCCTCGCATCGCATCGGTCGGCGTTGGCCGTGGTTGACCGCACTTGGCCCCTGATCGTTGCGCCTATCGCACGTAGATCGCCATGGTGCTCCACCGGGCCGGATCTGGAAGGGGGTCCTTGGGCGGCACGGGCGCCAACGTGCCACGCAACCTCAACCGGCACTTCGTCCGGCTCCTCGGCGGCGCCGGGCTACGTCGAGTGCGCTTCCATGACCTGCGTCACCCGTGCGCGACGTTGCTCCAAAGCAGGGCGTACCGATGAAGAAGAACCAAGACGTCTCGGGGTACAGCTCCCCGACGATCACCAAACTGATCCACGTCGAGGTCACGCGACGGGCCCAGCGGTCGATCACAGACAAGCTGGGTTATCTGTTCGAGGCCTGACGTAGGGGTCACCAAAAGGAGTCAGGGCCGGTCTCAATGACCGGCCCTGAGGGTGTTACTGCTGGTGCGCCGCCAGGGACTCGAACCCCGAACCCGCGGATTAAGAGTCCGCTGCTCTGCCAGTTGAGCTAGCGGCGCTCGTTGGCAACGGGGAGAAGATTAGCATGCCTCCCGAGGGGGGTTCCAATCCGATCCCCGGCTCCTCCCTTCGGCCGAGCTTACCGGGCATTCGTGGACGAATCGACCGGGCAGGCGAGGACAGGGGGCGGACAAGCGGCGACCATGCGGCACGATGTGCGCCAGGTACGCGAGAACAGAGGTGGGGATGGGCATGTTCGCGCGGGCCGGGGCGATGGTGGGCGCCCTCGGCCTGGTGGCGTCGCTGGCTCTGACGGGCTGCGGCGCGGAGCAGAAGAAGCAGGCGGAGTTCGTCGGCGGCACCGCGCCGGCCACGTCCGCCACACCTGATGCGGCGGGTACGGCGGCCGAGCCGGGCACCCCGGCCGCGCCGAGCGGTCCGCCGCTGACGGTGAGCCCGGCCGACGGGGGGAAGAACCGGCCGGTCAGCTCCGAGATCAGCGCCGAGGTGCCCGGTGGCGGGAAGGTGTCCAGCGTCACGCTGGCCGCCGCCAACGGCGGCCAGGTCGAGGGGCGCCTGCGCGCCGACGGCTCGTCCTGGGTGCCGTCGAAGCCGCTGAAGTACGGCACCCGTTACACGGCCACGGTCACCGCCACCGGCCCCGACGGGACGACCAGTCAGGGCAAGAGCACCTTCACGACGATGGCGAAGCCCAAGTCGGTGATCAGCTCCGGCCTCTACCTCTTCGACGACAAGACCTACGGCGTGGCGATGCCCGTGGTCACCGAGTTCCACCCGGGGATCCCGAAGAAGGACCGGGCGGCGGTGCAGAAGCGCATGTTCGTGCAGACCGATCCGCCGCAGCCGGGCGCCTGGCACTGGGTGGAGAACGGCACCCAGGCCTACTACCGCGCGCCGGAGTACTGGAAGCCCGGCACCACGCTCACCGTCCGGATCGCACTGGCCGGCATCCCGCTGAGCAACGGCCGCTACGGCAACGTCGACCGTGCGGCGACCGCCAAGATCGGCCGGGCGTTCGAGATGCAGGTGGACAACGCCACCAAGAAGATGACGGTGTACGAGGACGGCCAGGTGGTCCGCACCCTGCCGGTGAGCCTGGGCAAGAAGAAGACCCCCTCCTCCAGCGGCACGATGGTCGTGATGGAGAAGAAGGAGTCCACGGTCTTCGACACCCGCGACGATCCGGACCCGGCGAACCGCTACGTCACGGAGATCGACTTCGCCCAGCGGCTCACCTGGGGCGGCGAGTACATCCACGCGGCGCCCTGGTCGGAGCACGTGCAGGGCCGGCAGAACGTCTCGCACGGCTGCGTCAACGTCTCCACGGCGAACGCCCGCTGGCTGTTCGGGAAGACCAAGGTCGGCGACCCGATCACCATCAAGGGCACCGAGCGCAAGCTGGCGCCGGGCAACGGCTGGACGGCGTGGAGCCAGAGCTGGTCCGAGTTCGTCAAGGGCAGCGCGGTGCCGGTGCCGGAGGCCGGCGAGGGATCGCCCTTCTGAGGCACGCCCACCGACGATCCGGCGACCGGCCCGCACTCGCGGGCCGGTCGCCGTCTTCATGGCCCTGCCCCGACGCCGCGCGGGCCCACGACGCGGGCGACGCCCGGGAGCCGCGCTGCCGGCGCATACGGCGGGTCGGGAGAGGCGAGCGAGCCTCGGCAAAGCCTCGGATTTTATCAACATCCGGATATCTCGTACGGCGTGTTTCGGTTCACCTTGCGGAACGGGTACCTGCCCCGGTGCGTCACTGAGGGACGATGGGCAACCGGGGACCACGACTGTGAGGGAATCATGCGAGCTGTCCAGGACCAGCTGATCCGGCACGGGGACGACCGGCGGAGTCGACGCCGCCGTGGGTTCGCGGCGGCGGTGCTCGCCGTGACGCTCGCGCTGGCCTCCGCCTGCACCGACGGCGGCGGGGGCAAGCCCTCGGGCGGCTGGCAGAACGGCGACGACCAGCCCGCCGCGCCGAAGGCGGCGGCCACCATCGTCGAGCCCAAGGCCGACGCGAAGGACGTGCCCGCGTCCACCGGCATCACCTTCACGGCGACGGAGGCGGAGCAGACCAGCGTCGAGCTGAAGGACTCCGCCGGCGGGGCCGTCGAGGGCGAGCTGGCGGCCGACGGCAAGAGTTGGCTGCCCGCCGGCGCGCTGAAGTACGGCGAGACGTACACCGCGACGGTGACCGCGACCGGCGACGACGGCCGACCGGCCACGGCGACCAGCACCTTCACCACCATGGCGAAGCCCGGCAAGCAGGTCCGGATCAGCAGCTTCCTGGGTGACGACCAGGTCGTCGGCGTCGGCATGCCGCTGATCGTGAAGTTCAGCCGGGCCGTCCCGGAGGATTACCGCGACGACGTGCAGAGCCGGATGACGGTCACCTCCGTACCGGCCCAGGAGGGCATCTGGCACTGGGTCAGCCCGACCGAGATCCGCTACCGCCCGAAGGAGTTCTGGAAGGCGAACAGCACGGTCTCCTACCGGGTCCAGGCCGGGGGCCTGCCGCTGGGCGGCGGCTGGTACGGCCGGGCGGACCTCAGCGTCGGCATCAAGGTCGGCCCGGCGGTGGTCATGACGGTGGACAACAAGACCAAGCGGATGACCGTCACGAAGGACGGCTCTGTGATCAAGACCATCCCGGTCAGCCTCGGCAAGAAGAGCACCCCGTCCTCCAGCGGCACGATGGTGGTCATCGAGAAGCTGCGCAAGACGGTCTTCGACACCTTCGAGGAGCTGGGCCCCGAGGAGGGCTACCGCACCAAGATCGACTACGCCCAGCGGCTGACCTGGGGCGGCGAGTTCATCCACGCGGCGCCCTGGTCGGAGGGGCAGCAGGGCCGGGTGAACGTCTCGCACGGCTGCGTGAACGTCTCGATGGCCAACGGCGCCTGGCTGTTCGCCAACACCCGCGTCGGCGACCCGATCACCGTCAAGGGCACCGAGCGCAAGCTCCAGAACGGCAACGGCTGGACCGACTGGAACATGAGCTGGGAGCAGTACGTCAAGGGCAGCGCCCTGCCGTACGAGCCGCCGACCGAGGCCGCGCCGGAGGAGAGCGGCGAGCCCACGCCCACCCCGACCGCCTGAGCCCCGCAACGCCGAAGGCCCCCTCCGCGAGGAGGGGGCCTTCGGTCACCGGGTGACTGATGGGAATTGAACCCACGACAACCGGGACCACAACCCGGTGCTCTGCCAACTGAGCTACAGCCACCATGCCGTTCACACCCGATGGATCCACGCCCGGTCGATCGCCCCGGGCGGGGTGCGGACCAATAATAGCCCCACCCCCGCCCGCCGCGTCCAGCGGGTTCCGCCGGGTTGGATCAGAGCTCGGCGGCGATCGCCTTGGCGGTCTCCACGTCCGGCCCGGGCAGGGGCACGAAGAGGGTCCGCCGGTAGTACTCCAGCTCCCGGATGCTCTCCCGGATGTCGGCCAGGGCCCGGTGCGCGAGCCCCTTCTGGGGCTGGCCGAAGTACACCCGCGGGTACCAGCGGCGGCACAGCTCCTTGATCGAAGACACGTCGATCATCCGGTAGTGCAGGTGGGCGTCGAGGCGGGGCATGTCCCGGGTGATGAAGCCCCGGTCGGTGGCGATCGAGTTGCCGCACAGCGGCGCCGTACGCGGATCCTTCACGTGGCTGGCCACGTAGTCCAGGACCATGTCCTCGGCCTCGGCGAGGGATACCGTGGAGCGCCGGACCTCCTCGGTCAGCCCCGACTTGGCGTGCATCGTCGTTACGATCTCGGGCATCGCCTCCAGCGCCGCCTCGTCGGCGTGGATCACCACGTCGACGCCGTCCCCGAGCACGTTGAGGTCGGGATCCGTGACGAGCGCGGCGACCTCGATCAGCTTGTCCCTGCCGAGGTCCAACCCGGTCATCTCACAGTCGATCCAGACGAGAAGATCAGCCACCGGGACAGCCTACGCGCAGCCCACCCGGCCGCGCGCCCGCGCACCGGGGCGCGCGGTGACCGCTAGGGTTTCCTCCGTGCCAGCCGAACCCGCCGCACCGCCCGCCGTCACCGACGACGATCCCGGTGGCCGTACGGTCCGTCGGCTCGTCGCCCTGCTGGCGCTGGCCGCCGTGCTGCCGGCCCTCTACCTGCCCGGCCTGGTGCACGACTTCTTCGACCTGAAGATCTACATGCGGGCGATGGACTGGTGGGCGGCCGGGAACCCGCTCTACGACTACGTGCAGCCCGACCGGGTGCAGGGCGAGCTCTACTTCACCTATCCGCCGTTCAGCGCGCTGCTGCTGCGCCCGTTCGCGCTGCTGCCGCTTGGCGCCACCGTGGCGATCTTCACGGTCCTGACGGGCCTGGCGGTGGTGGTCACGACCCGGTGGCTGCTCGCGCCGGTGATCGCCCGGCACGGGCTGCCCCGTGTGTTCAGCCTCACCGTGGCGGTCCTGCTGGTGCTGGCCGTCGAGAGCACCCGCGAGACGATCACCTTCGGTCAGATCAACATGCTGCTGGTCGTGCTGATCCTGGCGGACCTGCTCTTCGCCGTACCCCGGGCGAGCCGGTGGGCCGGCGTGGGCGTCGGGCTGGCGACGGCGCTCAAGCTCTTCCCGGGCATCTTCATCGTCTACCTGCTGGCCACCCGCCGGTGGCGGGCGGCGGCGGTGGCGAGCGCGACGGCCGCCACCGCGACCCTGCTCGCCGCCGCGGTCGCGCCGCGCGACTCGTGGCGGTTCTGGACGCACGAGCTGTGGGCGACCGACCGGGTCGGCCGCACCGACTACACCGGCAACCAGTCGTTGTTCGGCCTGCTCAGCCGCATCACCGCGCCGGAGAAGCCCCACCAGCTGCTCTGGCTGCTGCTGGTGGCGGTCGTCGCCGGGTACGGGCTGTGGCGCGCCGCGCGGGCCGCCCGCGCCGGGGACATGCTCACCGGCCTCGCCCTGACCGGGCTGGTCGGCTCGCTGGTCAGCCCCATCACCTGGACCCACCACATCTACTGGTTCATCCCGGCGGTGGTGGTGCTGACGGACGCGGCGCTGAGCGCCGACGCCACGACCGGCGAGGGCGCCCGTCGGCGACGTCGGCTGGCGGCGCTCGCCGTCGGCACCTCCGCCCTCATCGTGTACGGGGTGGTGACCTTCCACGACTGGGGCATCGCCCCGGTGCGTACGGACTCGCCGGGCGAGTTCCTGGTGCGTAACACGTACGTGCTGCTGAGCCTGCTGCTGCTGGTGACCCTGCCGGTGCGGCGGGAGGGGCGCAGGTCGGGGGAAATGGACAGTCTTCCCAAGTAGCTCCCTTCGTGGCTAATCTGGCTGTAACTACCTCAGACGTGTCTCGGGTAGCACCGATCCCCCGGTGAGAGCGGCCCTCCGCGTCGGCAGCGCGGAGGGCCGCCCGCCGTCCGGGACCTCGTGGGCTGCCGGCGCGGGGCGAAGACCGGACGCGGGTCAGCGCAGATCGTCGCGCGACTGCCGGCCAGCGTCGGCAGCGCCAGCCTCGGCAGCGCCAGCGTCAGGAGTGCCAACGCCGGGAGCGACGGCGTCGGACGCGGCGTCAGGAGTGCCAGCGCCGGGTGCGGCGGCGTCGAGAGCGGCGGGGCGGGGGCGGTCCGCCGCGACGACCGGGCCGGCCGTCTCCTCGGGGGCGGCGGGCGGCCAGGCCAGGGTGAGGTTCACCTCGGGCGGCCGGAGTGCCGGGTCGCCTCCGGCGAGGTCGGCGAGCGTCGCGGGGCGGCGGGCGGGCACCGGCCCGATCGCCGGCCGGGCCCCCGTCGGAGCGGCGCCGACCGAGGCGAGCTGCCGCCCGGCGACGCGCGACCGGTCGCTGTCCCGGGTCGGCTGCGCGCCGAGGCCGCCGAGCGAGGTCACCCCGAGGCGACCGGCGAGCACCGGCACCTGGTCCGGCTCGACCACGAAGACCACCTCGCGGGGCCGCACCGGGCGCAGCAGGAGCAGGGCCAGCGCCACCGCCAGCACCCCGCCGGCCAGCAGTCCGGCGGTCGCCGGGGCGGTCCAGCCGGCGCGCAGCCCCGCGCGCAGTTCCAGGCTCAGGTCGGCCCGCCCGTCGGGACGCATCACCACCAGGCTCAGCCGCCGGTCGGCCAGCTCCGCCGGGGTCCACTCCAGGGCGCCGATCCCCTCGCGTACCCAGAAGGGCTGGTTGATCGGCGTGACCGACGGCGCGGCGCCGACGGACGGCGCGGGACCGGCGGGCTGCAACCGGACCGGCAGGGGCCCCCGGGCCAGCACCACCCGGCGCACCTCGGCATGCGCAACCGGCTCGAGCCAGCGCCGCACCTCGTCGGCGGGTGCCAGCCCGACGAAGGCCGGGCCGTCGGGCGTCCGCGCGTCCAGCCGGAGCCGGGCCTGCCCGGCGCGGGTGAACGGCGCCTCGGTCCGCAGCAGCTCGTCGACGTCCCGGACGACCATCGCGTGACCCGCGGTCTGCACGGTCTCGAACCGGGCGCTGAAGGCGCCACCCGGGTCGGCCTGCCGGGCGAGCAGCGTGAGCGCCCCACCGGCGAGCAGCCCCGTGATCCCGATCGTCAGCAGCAGCATGGCGGCGAGCACCCGCACGATCCGCATTCGCCTCGTCCCCCTCCGTAGCCGGATACCCGGCCGACCTTACCGACGTGGGGCGAACCAGCAGCGGATATCCACGGCACGGGGCCAGAATGCAGCCGGCCCGCCGGATGATCCGACGGGCCGGCGAGCGGTACGACCGGGTCACTCCTGCGACGTCGGCGCCCGCCGCGTACGCGAGAACGCGAGCCCGCCGAGCAGCAGGCCACCCACGCCGGCGACCAGGCCGGCGACTGCGAGCCCGGTGGCCACGTCGTCGCTCCCGGCGTCGTCATCGTCGTCGTCGCCGGCGGCCTGCGGCGCGGCGGCGCCGGTGGGGGCGGTCGACGGCGAGGCCGCCGTGAGGGTGAGCACCGGGGCGGGGCTCTCCGGCTCCTCGCCGCCGGGGAGCGGCTCCTCGATCCACCGCTGCACGTTGCCGTCGGAGTAGGTCTGCAAGGTCTTGAAGACCATCGTCTCGACCTGCGGCAGCGGCCCCATCGACACCGGGAACTCCTGGAACTGGCTGGGCTTGACCGCCGCGCTCCCGGTGGCCGTCCAGGTGAGCTTGGAGACGACCTCGCTGAGCTGGCTGCCGTGCACCTCGACCGGCGGGTCCACCTTGCGCTTCTCCACCGCCACCGTCCAGCCGGGCACCGGCATTGTCGACACGGAGCCGACGGGCGCGTTCTCCGGCAGCACGACCTCCAGCTTCGTGGTGGAGGCCGTGTCGCTCTCGTTCGGCACCCGGAAGGCGAACCGGCCGTAGCCGCCCTGGGTCGCCTCCTGCGGGTTGACCGTGACGTGGGCCGAGGCGGGCGCTGCGAAGCCGAGGACGGCGGTGGCGACGGCGCCGAGCGCCAGTGCGGCGGCGGCGCTTGCGGTACGCCGGTGACGGATCATGGTGCGAGCCTTCCTGTTACCTGATCGGCACGGTGGTGGTCACCGTGGCCTGGTCGATGTCCGAGGTGCGGGCCGTGATGCGCAACTGCCACTCCCCCGCAGCCGGGAAGTTGATCTCGCCGGTGGCGTGGTTGTCGGTCAACGGCAGCAGCGGGACCTGGATCGGTTCGATCCCCGCCGCCGGCAGGGCGACCGTGGCCCGCCACTCCACCACCGGCTGGGGCCGGTTGTCCTTCGTGTACGCGTAGAAGTGCACGGTGTTGTTGCCCCGCTCGGCCGGGTCCAGCTCGATCTGGAGGTCGTAGTTCGGGCTGGACAGCGTCGTGGAGAAGAAGCGGCCCGGCGCGCCGGCCACGTCAGCGCCGGCGGTGCGGGCCGGGGTGGTCTGCACCAGGACGGCGGACAGGCCGAGGACCACCGCCGTGATCGCCAGCTCCGCCCAGACCGCCCGCCGCATCGACGTCGGCCGGCCGGCCGCGGTGCGCCGGCGCACCAGCTGCCGGGAGTACGCGGCCACCGCGATCACCAGCGCGAAGAGCCCGATCTTGCCCAGCACCAGCCGGCCGTAGGTGGTGTCGACCAGCGCGCGGGGGGTGGCCACCTCGATCAGCGCCTGGACGGTGCCGGCGAGCAGCAGCGCCGAGACGGCCAGCGCCGCCCAGCGCGACCAGATCGGCAGGATCGCGCCCAGCTCCCGCTCGTCGGCCCGGGTCAGCAGGAAGACGGCGAGCATCACCAGCCCGCCCATCCAGACCGCCATGCCGCCCAGGTGGACGGCGTCGACGACCACGGAGACCGCCGGGGCGGGCGAGGCCGCCGGGTGCCCGGCCAGCGGCCAGGTCACCAGCGCCGCCGCCCCGAGCACGCCGAGGATGACCAGATCGCTCCGCTCGACCAGCCCCGCCATCAGGGGTCGGAGCAGGAACGCCGCCGCGGCCAACAGGCCCAGCCGGACCAGGTGCGCGGCGCCGAAGGAGCTGCCCAGCACGTCGCTCAGCCCCTCGCCGGTGACGTCGAACACGCCGCCGCCGGCGGTGTAGGGCACCTGGAGCAGGAGGTTCGCCACCGTGGAGACCGCCAGTAGGCCGAGCCCGGCCCAGGCCAGGCGGGCCGGTCCGCGCCGGGGCAGCCGCCGGGGCCAGAGGGCGGCGAGCACCAGCGTCGGTCCGACGAGCAGCAGCAGGCCGGCGTAGCCGGCGTACTTGGCGACCTTGACCGCGTTGCCGACGACCGGGTCGGCCCGGCTGTCGTCCCCGCTGTCGACCGGGGGCGTCGAGGGCGCGCCGACGGAGTAGGTGAACGCGCCCGAGACGGGGTGGCTGTCGGAGGAGATCACCCGGTAGCTGACCAGGTAGGTGCCGCGCGCCCCGGCGGGGTCGACCGGCACGGTGACCACGGTGCCCTCGAAGGTCGGTTCGCCGCGGTCGGCGCGGGAGCCGTCCGGTGCGATCACCCGGATCTTGCCGGACACCTTGCGGACGGACTCGCTGAACGTGAGTACGACCTCCGCCGGCGCGTTCGACACCACGGCCGAGGCGATGGGGCTGCTGCTCACCAGCACCGCGTGGGCGCTGGCGGGGCCGGCGGGGGCGATCAGCAGGGCGACGACGGTGACCAGCAGGCCGGCGACGGCGAGCAGCCGGGCGATCGGGCGGCGGATGGCGACACTCATGCCGGCAATGCTCTCGAATCCCACCGGTCCGGCGCGACTCCGACCATGCCCCGCGCCGCCGGAACCCACCCGCCCGGGGCGACGTCAGCCATGACGGGCCAGGAGTGCGGTCGACGGCCGGCGGTGCGGCTCGTCGCTGACCCGTCCCAGCGCCCACAGCAGCCCCGCCTGCACCACGGCGGCCAGGTGCCCGACCTCGTGCACCAGCGCGGTCGTCGAGTTGGCGATGTCCACCGCGCTGGTGCCGGCCAGGCAGACCGCCAGCACCAGCGCCACCGGCACGAACGCCCGGGCGCGCTCGGGTCGCCACGCGGCCAGCGCGAACCCGACGGCCAGCGCCACGTCGAAGGAGGCCATCTCGCGGCTGGTGTGCGGGTCGACGGTCACGCCCAGCCCGGCCAGCAGGACGGGCAGGGCGATCGCCAACTGGGCGACCGCGGCCACCGCGACCGCCACCCGCAGCACCTGACGGCGGGCCGCCCTGGCCGCCGCCCGGGTGCGTCCGGCCGCCAGCGAATCGGCGGCGACCGCCGTCAGCACCGACGCGGTCAGATTGGGCACCGCCACCGCCTGCACCCGGACCAGCCGGGTGACCTGCTCGGCGCGGGTCAGCCAGGCCCGGCAGCCGGGGCAGCTCTCCGCGTGCGCGTCCAGCACCGCCGGCGCCGCCAGCGGGTCCTCGCCGTCCAGCCGCGCCGACAGCGCCGCACGTACGTCGTCGCATGTCATGTGGGGATAGTCGTGCGACGCACCGGTTTAGTTCCCGGGGTGGCGCAGGCCATGGAAGGGTCGAAGGACCCTCCCCGGCCCGGCCCCGCCGCGTAACCTGGACTGTCGTGATCCCCGCCCCGCGCGAGACCTCCGCCGCCAGTCCGACCGGTGACGCGGGCGTCGCTGCGCGGGAGTCGGCGACCGAGTGGGCGTTGGCCGCCCGTGACGGGGACCCCGTCGCCCAGGCCGCCTTCGTCCGGCTGACCCAGGCCGAGGTGTGGCGCTTCACCGCCGCGCTCGTCGATCCGGACAGCGCCGACGACCTGACCCAGGACACCTACCTGCGGGCGTTCCGGGCGCTGCCGGCGTTCGAGGGCCGCTCCAGCGCGCGCACCTGGCTGCTGGGCATCGCCCGCCGGGCCTGCGCCGACCACCTGCGCACGGTCGTGCGTCGCCGCCGGCTCGGCGAGCGGCTCGCCGCCGACGCCTGGACCGACCGGCCGCACCCCGACCCCGCCGGCCAGTTCGGCGCCGCCGACCTGGTCCGCCGGCTGCCCGCCGAGCGGCGCGCGGCGTTCGTGCTCACCCAACTGCTCGGCCTGTCGTACGCCGAGGCCGCCGCCGTGGAGGGGGTGCCCGTGGGCACCATCCGCTCGCGGGTGGCCCGGGCCCGCAACGACCTCGTCGAGGCGGTCGGCGACGCCCTCGCCGGATGACCGGGAACTTCCACCGGGGACGGGACGACCAATGATCGTGACCGCACCGCACACCCGGGTCGCCCGCTGGCCCACCGTCCGCCCCTGGATCGGGGTCGCCGTCCGGCTGGGCCTGGCCGCCGTGTGGCTCGTCGCCGGCGGCAGCAAGGTCGGTGACCTGGCCGCCTCCGGCCGCGCCGTCAACGCGTACCAGGTCATGCCGTACGACCTCGCCACGGTGATCGGCGCGGCGCTGCCCTTCGTCGAGCTGGCGCTGGGCCTGCTGCTGCTCCTCGGCCTGGCCACCCGGCTCTCCGCCGGGGTGTCCGCGGCGCTGCTGGTGGTCTTCATCGTCGGCATCGTCTCGGCCTGGAGCCGGGGCCTCGCCATCGACTGCGGCTGCTTCGGCGCCGGCGGGGAGCTCGCCGAGGGCCAGACCCCGAGCTACCTCCCGGAGATCCTCCGGGACCTGGGATTCCTGGCGCTGGCCGGATTCCTGCTGATCTGGCCCCGCACCCCCGTCTCGGTGGACGGCTGGCTGGCGGGGGACGCATCCGTGGAGGACGAGGATGAGTAGTCGCAAGGGGCAGAAGGGCTCCGCCCGGGTGGTCCGCGAGCAGTTGGCCCGGGAGCGGCGGCGCAAGCGGACGCTCTGGGTCTCCGTGGCCGCCGTGGCCGTCCTGGTCGTCGCCGGCCTGATCGGCTGGAGCGTCTACTCCAGCCAGCGCTCCGACGACTTCACCGCGCCGACCGGCTCGACCGAGGACGGCACCGGGGTCGTCGCCGGCTCGGGCCCGGTCACCATCGACATCTACGAGGACTTCCTCTGCCCGGCCTGCAAGCAGTTCGAGCAGGCCAGCGGCCCGACCATCGACCAGCTCATCAGCGAGGGCAAGGTGCGGGTCGTCTACCACCCGGTGGCGTACCTGAACCGCTTCTCCAGCACCCAGTACTCGACCCGTTCCTCGGCCGCCTCCGGCTGCGCGGCGGAGGGCGGCCGCTACCGGGAGTACGCCAAGGCGCTGTTCGACCGGCAGCCGCCGGAGGGCGGCGCGGGGCTCAGCGACGGGGAGCTGGCCGACATTGCGGCGGGCACCGGCATCGACCGGGACGGCTTCGCCTCCTGCCTGCGGGAGGGCACCTTCAAACCGTGGACCGAGCACGTGACGCAGGAGGCCAGCAAGGCCAACATCACCGGCACCCCGACGATCCTGGTCGACGGCGAGGAGATCGCCGACCGCAGCCCGGAGGGGATCAAGTCGGCGGTGGAGGCGGCCGGCAGGTGATCCGCGACCTGGTGACCCGTGCCGGCCTGGTGCTCGCCGGCACGCTGACGGCGACGATCGCGTTCGCCGCCCCGGCCGCCGCGCACGGCGCGGACGCGCCCGACGGCACCGACTACCGCACCGAGGTGACCGCCGTCGCCCCGGCCCGCCCCGGACTGAGCGTACGGGTGATCGAGGCGGGCGCGCGGCTGGAGCTGACCAACACCGGCGACCGCGCCGTCGAGGTGCTCGGCTACTCCGGCGAGCCCTACCTGCGGGTCGGCCCCGACGGCGTGTACGAGAACGTCCGCTCCCCCGCGACGTACCTGAACCGGACCATCGCCGGGGACACGCGGCTGCCCGCCGAGGCGAACCCCGCCGCCGCGCCGGACTGGCGGCGGGTCGACGACTCCGCCACGGTGCGCTGGCACGACCAGCGGGTGCTCTGGCGGGAGTCGGCGCCGCCGCCGCAGGTGCGGGCCGCCCCCGACCGGGAGCACCGGGTGCGGGACTGGACGGTGCCGCTGCGCACCGACACCGGGACGGGGGAGATCCGCGGCACCCTCGACTGGGTGCCGCCGCCGGACGCGTACGTCTGGTGGGTGGTCGCCACGGTCGGGCTGCTGGCCGTGGGGGCTCTCGGGCTGTTGCCGGCCCGCTCCGGGCCGGGCGCGCGGGCGCTGGCCGGGCTCGGCGGGCTGCTGGTCGTCGGCGGGGTGGCCGCGGTGGTGTTCACCGTGGGCCGGGAGGTGGACGCCGGCGCGCGGGGCGTGGGCGGGGTGCTGACCGGCCTGCTCGGCGGGCAGGTCTGGGCGCTGCTGACCGGCCTCGGCGCCGTCGCCGCGGGCGTCTTCGCGCTGGCCCGCCGGCCGGCCGCCGACTTCGCGCTGGCGCTGGCCGGGGCCTGCCTGGCGCTCTTCGCCGGGGTGGCCAACGCCGCCGTCTTCGCCCGCGCCGTCGCCCCCGTGCCCTGGTCGGCGACGACGGCGAGGATCCTGGT
>NZ_JAVRFL010000057.1:0-27762 GCF_031845925.1 Micromonospora reichwaldensis
CCACCGACACCGACGGCACCACCCACTCCTTCGAAGGCGGGCACTACATCAGCGTCGTCGGCTACCGCGACAACGGCAACACCGTCACCATCGCCGACTCCGCCAACCCCAACCAGGCCTCCTACCGGATGAGCGTCGACAACCTCGCCGACTGGATCGCCACCCGCGGCTACACCGCCTGACCCAACAACGGCACACCACCGCACTACAGCGACACACACCCGGCGAAACCCAACGGACGACAAGGGCCGGCCCCACAAGGGGCCGGCCCTTCCGCGCAGCTGACCAACGCAAGCAAACTCCAGCATCCACCGGCAGGGCAGCCGACCGAGGCGAGCGACTCGCCGGTGGTCAGTCGATCGGGGCGAGGAACTCCAGCCGGTTGCCGTGCGCGTCCTGGGAGTGGAAGCGGCGCAGCCCGGGGAGTTCGTCGTCGCCCCAGCTCACCGGGTACCCGGCGGCGACCAACCGGGCGGCGAGCGCGTCCAGGTCCGGCCACAGCAGGCCGGGGTGGGCCTTGCGGGCGGGGCGGAAGTCGTCCTCCACGCCCAGGTGCAGTTCCGCGCCGTGCCCGGTGAACCAGCAGCCGCCACGGGCCGCCAGGGCGGGCGGTTTGGGCTTCTCGGTCATCCCGAGCACCCCGACGTAGAAGGCCCGCGACGCCTCCTCGGAGCCGCGTGGGCAGGCGAGCTGAACGTGATGGATCATGGTGGCACCTCCTCGTCCCGAACGATGGCACGAGGTTGCGAAGTTAGCAAGACGGACGTACGGTTTTGTTGACGACGAGATCGGCGGTAAGTGTCCCCTAACCACGGCGGCACCCCGACCGGTGCGACAGACTGCTCAGGACTACTCACGGTCGCTGGTGTGAAGGAGTACGACGTGGCGAGCCTCGACACCTTCGGTGCGAAGACCCAGCTACGCGTCGGAGACGCGAGCTACGAGATTTTCAAGATCAGCAAGGTGGAGGGCCATGAACGGCTCCCCTACAGCCTGAAGATCCTCCTGGAGAACCTGCTCCGGACCGAGGACGGCGCGAACATCACCGCCGACCACATTCGGCAGCTCGGCGCCTGGGAATCCGACGCCGACCCGAGCGTCGAGATCCAGTTCACCCCGGCGCGGGTGCTCATGCAGGACTTCACCGGCGTGCCCTGCGTGGTCGACCTGGCCACGATGCGCGAGGCGGTACGGGACCTGGGCGGCGACGCCACCAAGGTGAACCCGCTCGCCCCGGCCGAGCTGGTCATCGACCACTCCGTCATCGCCGACCTGTTCGGTCGCGAGGACGCCTTCGAGCGCAACGTCGAGCTGGAGTACGAGCGCAACAGGGAGCGCTACCAGTTCCTGCGCTGGGGCCAGACCGCGTTCAACGAGTTCAAGGTCGTCCCCCCGGGCACGGGCATCGTGCACCAGGTCAACATCGAGTACCTGGCCCGTACGATCATGGAGCGCAACGGCCAGGCGTACCCGGACACGGTCGTCGGCACCGACTCGCACACCACGATGGTCAACGGCCTGGGCGTGCTCGGCTGGGGCGTCGGCGGCATCGAGGCCGAGGCCGCGATGCTCGGCCAGCCCGTCAGCATGCTGATCCCGCGCGTGGTGGGCTTCAAGCTCTCCGGCGAGATGCCGGCCGGCACCACCGCCACCGACCTGGTGCTCACCATCACCGAGATGCTGCGCAAGCACGGCGTGGTGGGCAAGTTCGTCGAGTTCTACGGGCCGGGCGTGGGCGCGGTGCCGCTGGCCAACCGGGCCACCATCGGCAACATGTCCCCGGAGTACGGCTCCACCGTCGCGATCTTCCCGATCGACGCCGAGACCGTCCGCTACCTGGAGCTGACCGGCCGCGACGCCGCGCAGGTCGCGCTCGTCGAGGCGTACGCCAAGGAGCAGGGCCTCTGGCACGACCCGGACGCCGAGCCGGAGTACTCGGAGCGCCTGGAGCTGGACCTCGGCACGATCGAGCCGTCCCTGGCCGGCCCGAAGCGCCCGCAGGACCGGGTCCCGCTGGGCAACGCCAAGACGCTGTTCCGCTCGGCGCTGACCGACTACGTGGCCGCCGACGAGACCGGCGGCGACCGTGGCCGCAAGTCGGGCGTGCCGCAGCTGGAGAAGCCGTTCGGCGTGCAGGGCCACGCCGACGAGGCGAGCGCCGAGTCCTTCCCGGCCAGCGACTCCCCGGCCAACGGGGTCAGCGACCCGGCCGACGCGCCGCGCGACCTGGAGACGGCGGCGGTCGGCTCCGGCGGGCGGGCCAGCAACCCGATCCGGGTCACCAGCACCGACGGCGTCGAGTACGAGCTGGACCACGGCGCCGTGGTGATCGCGGCCATCACCTCCTGCACCAACACCTCCAACCCGCAGGTGATGATCGGCGCGGCCCTGCTGGCCCGCAACGCGGTCGACAAGGGCCTGACCCGCAAGCCGTGGGTGAAGACCACCCTGGCCCCGGGTTCCAAGGTCGTCATGGACTACTACGAGCGGGCCGGCCTCACGCCCTACCTGGAGAAGCTCGGCTTCCACCTGGTCGGCTACGGCTGCACCACCTGCATCGGCAACTCCGGCCCGCTGCCGGAGGAGGTCTCGGCCGCGGTCAACGAGGCCGACCTGGCCGTCGTCTCCGTGCTCAGCGGCAACCGCAACTTCGAGGGCCGGATCAACCCGGACGTCAAGATGAACTACCTGGCGTCCCCGCCGCTGGTGGTCGCGTACGCGCTGGCCGGCACGATGGACATCGACCTGGCCAACGAGCCGATCGGCGAGGACGGCCAGGGCAACCCGGTGTTCCTTCGGGACATCTGGCCCAACAGCGCCGAGATCCAGGACGTCATCGCCTCGGCGATCGGCGCCACGGGCTTCAGTGCCGCGTACTCCGACGTCTTCGCCGGTGACGAGCGCTGGCAGTCGCTGCCCACCCCGACCGGCGACACGTTCGCCTGGGCGGACGAGTCCACCTACGTCCGCAAGCCCCCGTACTTCGAGGGCATGGAGCGGGAGCCGAAGGCGGTCGTCGACATCACCGACGCCCGGGTGCTGGCCAAGCTGGGCGACTCGGTGACCACCGACCACATCTCGCCGGCCGGTTCCATCAAGGCGGACTCGCCCGCCGGGACGTACCTCGCGGAGCACGGCGTGCCGCGGCACGAGTTCAACTCGTACGGCTCGCGCCGGGGCAACCACGAGGTGATGATCCGGGGCACCTTCGCCAACATCCGGCTGCGGAATCAACTGCGGATCCCGGGCGCCGGTTCCGATGCGGGAGCTGCGCTCCCTGAAGGCGGCTTCACGGTCAACCACCTGACCGGCGAGCAGACCTCGATCTACGACGCCTCGGTGGCCTACCAGGAGGCGGGCATCCCGCTGGTCGTGCTGGCCGGCAAGGAGTACGGTTCCGGCTCGTCGCGCGACTGGGCGGCCAAGGGCACCATGCTGCTCGGCGTCAGGGCGGTCATCGCCGAGTCGTACGAGCGGATCCACCGCTCGAACCTGATCGGCATGGGCGTGCTCCCGCTGCAGTTCCCGGCCGGCGAGACCGCCGAGTCGCTCGGCCTCACCGGCACGGAGACGTTCTCCATCGCCGGGGTCACCGCGCTGAACGACGGCGAGACCCCGCGTACGGTCAAGGTCAGCACCGACACCGGCGTCGAGTTCGAGGCGGTGGTCCGGATCGACACCCCGGGCGAGGCGGACTACTACCGGCACGGCGGCATCCTGCAGTACGTGCTGCGTCGCATGATCGCCAACTGACGTCTGGCGTGTAAGGAAGGGCCCCTTGTTAACGCATAGCGTTAACAAGGGGCCCTTCCTTACACGCGTGCCTTCGGTGCCGGCGGGTCAGCCGTGGGTGGGGCCGGCGCCCGCCGTCACGAGCGCCGGCACGTCCGCGGCGGGGTCCAGGGTGTACGGGTAGTACGTGCGGGGCTCGACCACCGTGCCGTTCGTCTCCGGCGCGCCCGAGCCGACGTACACGTTGTGGCGCTGCACCGCCCGGCCGGGTCCGCTGTCGGCGTAGCCGCTCGCCGACCACAGCGGGTGCGGCACGTCGCGGAAGTAGTTCCCCTCCACCAGCACGCCGGCGTTCTCCGTCGACGCCACGCCGTAGAGGGCGTTGCCGAGGAAGTAGTTGTTGTAGACGTGCACCGGCTCGCCGAAGCGGACCCGGGGATGCCGCTGGCGGCTGTTGTCGAAGAAGTTGTGGTGGATGCTGACCTTCAGCCGGCCCACGTCGGTGGAGGCCGAGCCGTCGGAGTGGCCGATCAGCATGGACTTGTCCGCGTGGTCGAAGTGGTTCCACGACACCGTCACGTAGTCGGCGCCGCGCACGATGTCGACCGAGCCGTCCACCGCGCCGGAGAAGCGGTTGTGGTCGATCCAGATGTGGTGCGAGTTCTGGCCGACGTTGATCGCGTCGTCCTCCGCGTCGGTGAAGTCGATGTTGCGGACGATCACGTTGTACGACCGGTAGAAGTCCAGCCCGCCGCCGGTGATCTCGGCGTCGCCGACCCCGACGATGGTCTTGTGGGGGCGTACCCCCTGCTTGCTGGTGATCGCGATCCGCCCGGTGACCTGGATGACCAGCGGGCCCACCGTGTCGAGGTGTTCCAGGAAGTCCGCGGCGTTGGTCGCGGTCACGGTCGGCCCGCCGGCACCGCCGGTGGTGCCGTTCTGGCCGAGGGCGGCCACGGCGGCGAAGCCGTCCGGGCCCGCGGCGGCCGGCACCGGCACGACGGAGGCCGGCGCGGCGAGGGCCGTGGCCCTGCCGGGCCCGGCACCCGCCGGGACGATGGTCGGCACGCTCGCGGCCGGGTCGAGGGTGTACGGGTAGTACCCGCGCGGGTCCGGCACCGTGCCCCGGGTCTCGATCGCGTGGTTGCAGGCGACCAGGATGTTGCCCCGCTCGACGATGCGCCCGAGGTCGCCGCTGAAGTCGACCCGGCCCGGGTTGTTGACGCTGTAGAAGTAGTTGTTCTCCATCAGCACGGCGGCGTCGTAGGTGGAGGCCACCCCGTAGCTGTTGTCGTTGTAGTGGTTGTTGTAGACGTGCGCGAGCGCGGAGAAGCGCACCCGCGGGTTGCGCTGGTCGGAGCGGTCGAAGAAGTTGTGGTGGTACGTGACCCGCAGCCGGCCGATGTCCTGCGGGCCGGCGTCCTCGTCGTGGCCGAGCAGCAGCGTCTTGTCGTGGTCGTGGAAGTGGTTCCAGGAGACCGTGACGAAGTCCGAGCCGCGCTTGATGTCGACCGCGCCGTCGTCGCCGTCGGAGAACTCGTTGTGGTCGATCCAGATGTGGTGCGAGAACATCTGGACGTTGATCAGGTCGTCGGTCGCGCCGGTGAGGTGCAGGTTCCGGATGATGATGTTGTGCACCGCGTTCGCCGGGGGCGAGGTCACGTCGTCGTCGACGGGCACGCCGATGTTGAGCCCTCCGCCGGAGAGCGTCGCGTCGTCGCCGAGACCGACGATCGTCTTGTCGGAGGCGACGTTCCACATCCCGTCGTTGCCGCCGGCGGGCAGCGCGATGGTGCCGGCGACCTGGACGACGTACGGCCCCGGGCGGGCGATGTGGTCGAGGAACTGCGCGGTGGTGGTGACCGTGACGACCGGCCCGCCGGCGCCGCCGGTGGTCCCGTTCTGGCCGAGGGCGTGGACGCTGGCGAACCCGTCCGCCGCTGCGGCCGCGCCGGGCGCCGTCCGCGAGGCGGTGCCGGGTGCCGTCCGCGAGGCGGTGCCGGGTGCCGCCGCGGGGCCGGGTGCCGTCCGCGAGGCGGCTCCGGCCGCTGCCTGCGGGGCGGCGCCGGATGCCGCTTCGGCCGGGGCGGGGCCGGGTGCGGCCGGGGCGGGGCCGGGCGCGACCGGCGGGGCGGTCGGGAGCGCGGCGCCGGCCGGTGACGCCGGTGCCACCAGTGCGGCGGCGAGGCCGGCGGCGGCGAGCAGCCGTCGACGACGACCGGGCCGTGGCAGCCCGTCCGGGTTGCGGGTCGCGAGCATGAGGTTCCGCCTTTCTCGTACGGCGGATCGCCGGAGCCGGCGCACGACGGGCCGGGTGCCGTTCGGGTGCCGGCACGGTCGGCGGGTTCGGGTGCCTGGGCGCGGGTCGCGCGGGACCGGACGCGAGTGGGGACGGGTTCGCGTCGGGGTTGCGGACCGGCACCGACGATCAGCCAGGTGATGGACGGCGGAAAGCGCTTTCCGAGCACCATGCTAGGCAGCTCGTTTGATCGAAGTCAATCAGTCGAGCTTGTCCTCGTCGCACGCACCTCGCGCCGTCGATCCTGACGGTCCACGGGCGCGCGCCCCGAGGGGCTCGCCCGGAGATCTTGGTACGGACGTGCCCCCAGAGGGGCCGTATCTCGCCAAGATCCGGTCTGCGCGTCGAGAAACGCGACGCCGCAGACACGGGGCAGCGACGCCAGGCAGCCGCAACGACGCGAGCAGCTGACAGCGACGCAGTAGACACGGGGCAGCCGCAACGACGCGAACAGCCGACAGCGACGCGGGTAGCCGCAGCGACGCGCGGCAGCCACGCACCAGCGGAAAGCCCACCGGTGGCTACCCGCGCGACGGCGGCTGCGGCTGCGGCTGCTATACGGCGATGGCGGCGGCCCGGTCAGTCGGTGGCGGCGGCGCGGCGGCGGGCCTCGCGGGTCTTCATGGCGTGCTCCATCAGCGTGATGAGCACCTCCTTGCTGGACTCCCGCTGCCGCGCGTCGCAGAGCAGCACCGGTACCCCAGGGTCGAGGTTGAGCGCCGCCTGTACCTCGTCGAGCCGGTACTGCCGGCTTCCCTCGAAGCAGTTGACCGCCACCACGAAGGGCGTCCCTCTGCCCTCGAAGTAGTCGATGGAGGGGAAGCAGTCGGCCAGCCGCCGGGTGTCGGCCAGCACCACCGCACCGAGCGCGCCGAGCGCCAGCTCGTCCCAGACGAACCAGAACCGGTCCTGGCCAGGGGTGCCGAAGAGATAGAGCACCAGGTCGTCGCTGATGGTGATGCGGCCGAAGTCCATCGCCACGGTGGTGGTCGTCTTGCTCTCCACCCCGGAGAGGTCGTCGATGCCGACGCCGGACTCGGTCAACACCTCCTCCGTACGCAGCGGGCGCGTCTCGCTGACCGCACCGACCATGGTGGTCTTGCCCACGCCGAAGCCACCCGCGACGAGGATCTTGATCGCGGTGGGCAGTGGCGTCGCTCCCGCCGGCCGCTCAGAGTGCCCGTAGTCCATTGATTACCGCCTCGAAAACGCTGTTGTCGGGAAGGCCGGCTGTGGTGTGCGGTTCGCGTACCTGCACCAGGCTGCGGGCCGCCAGGTCACCGAGCAGGACCCGGATGGTGCCCACCGGCAGGTCCAGGTGGGCGGCGATCTCGGCGACGGACTGGATCCGCTGGCAGAGCCCGACTATCGCCAGGTGCTCCGGGCCCAGCCCGACCTCCGGGATCACGTCCGCGCGGGTCGCCGTCACCAGGGAGATCAGGTCGAACGTGCCGGTGACCGGCCGGGCCCGGCCGCGCGTCATCGCGTACGGGCGCACGACCGGGCCGGCATGGTCGTCGACCCACTGGTGCTCCGAGGACTCCCCCTGCACCGTCATCGCGGCTACTTCTCGCCGGTCTGCTGCTCGCCGGTCCGCGAGGGCGACGCCACGTACTTGCCGACGCGGGTGACCAGCATCGCCATCTCGTAGGCGATCAGGCCGACGTCGGCGTCCTCGCTGGCGAGTACGGCCAGGCAGGCGTTGCGCCCGGCCGCTGTGACGAACAGGAACGACGACTGCATCTCGATGATGGTCTGCTGCACCTGCCCGCCGCCGAAGCGCTTGCCCGCGCCCCGGGCCAGGCTCTGGATGCCGGCCGCCATGGCCGCCAGGTGCTCGGCGTCGTCCCGGCCCAGCCCTCGCGAGGCGGCCATCAACAGGCCGTCCGTCGAGAGCGCGACCGCGTGGTCGGCCTGCTTCACCCGGCCGACCAGATCATCCAGCAACCACGTCAGGTCGGCACTCGAAGCCGTCTTCTGCGCCACTCGTCGTCCTCTTCTCCCCCGGCTGTTGTCGCCGTGCTCGTCTCGGCTGACCGCCCCGGTGCGGGGATCCCCCGCACCGCGACGGCGCCGGTCAGGTCGCTTGCAGGTCGTCGCCGGCGTCGGGTTCCTCGCCGGCCTCGGTTCGGCTGTCGCCCGCTCCACCGAGCAGCCGGGCGGCGTCGGTACGGCCCCGCCGGGTGCCGGTCTGGTAGGAGCTCATCATCCGGCGTACCTGCTCCGGCGGGCGCGCCATGTCGTCGTCCCCGTCGTCGTCCCCGCCGGCGGCCGGATCGTCGCGGAGTTCCGGCACGATGCTGGCCTGCCGGACCCGGACGGGCAGGCCCGAGTCGGTACGCGCCGTCACCTGGCGGGCCGTCGGCGCCGGACCGCCGGTCGCCGTGGAGCCGGTGTCCGCCTCCGGTGCGGGGGTCCCCGTCGTGCCGGGCGCCTCCGCCGGCGCGGGCCGGGCGGCAACCGGCAGGCCGGTCGGGAAGGTCGGGCCGTCCAGGGCGTACTGCTCGGAGCCGCCACGGGGGCGCACGGGCAGCCCCGCGTCGGGGGCCGGGCCCGTCGTCGGCAGGCTCCGGCCGCGCGACCGGGTGGGCAGGGCGCCACCGTCGGCGTCCCCGGGGGCGTCGGCGTCCGGCGCCGGACGGGGGCGGGGCGCGAGCGGCTCGGCCAGTGCCACCGGCGCGGTGGCGAGCGGCGGCTCGGCGGCGGGCGGCGCCTGGCCCGACGCGCCGGCCACCGGGACGCCGGCGGGCAGGCCGGCCGGGAACCCGCCGGAGGTGCTCGGGTCCTCGTCGGCGGCGGTGACCAGCTCGGCCGGGATCAGCACGACGGCCGTGGTGCCGCCGTACGCGGACTCCTTGAGCTGCACCCGCACGCCGTGCCGCTCGGTCAGCCGGCTGACCACGTAGAGCCCGAGGCGGGAGGCGTTGGCCAGGTTCAGCTCGGACTGGTCGACGATCCGGTGGTTCGCGGCGGCCAGGTCCTCCTCGCTCATGCCCAGGCCGCGGTCCTCGATCTCGATGGCGAAGCCGTTGGCCACCTGCTGCCCGCGCACCTCGACCGAGGTGTGCGGCGGGGAGAACGACAGCCCGTTCTCGATCAGCTCGGCGAGCAGGTGGATGACGTCGCCGACCGCGCGGCCGGTGAGCGAGACCGCGCCGAGGGGCAGCACGTTGACCCGGGTGTAGTCCTCGACCTCGGCGACCGCGCCCCGGACGACGTCGACCATCGGCACGTTGCGCCGCCAGGCGCGGCCCGGGGTGGAGCCGGAGAGCACGATGAGGTTCTCCGCGTTGCGCCGCATCCGGGTGGCGAGGTGGTCGACCCGGAAGAGGTCCTCCAGCTCCTCGGCGTCGTGCTCGCGACGCTCCATCGCGTCGAGCAGGGTGAGCTGGCGGTGCACCAGCGCCTGGGTGCGCCGGGCCAGGCTGAGGAAGACCTCGCGCACGTTGCGGCGCAGGTCGGCCTGCTCGACGGCGGTGCGGATGGCGGTCTCCTGCACGGCGTTGAACGCCTTGCCCACCTGGCCGATCTCGTCGTCGCCGAACTCGAGCGGAGGCGCCTCCTTGGCGATGTCGACCTCCTCGCCGTGGCCGAGCCGCTCGACGACGCTGGGCAGCCGCTCGTTGGCCAGCCGGATGGCGGCCTCGCGCAGCCGCTCCAACTGCTGCACCAGGGCCCGCGCGGTGGTGATCGACACGACGATCGAGGCGACGACGGCGAGCAGTCCCAGACCGGCGGCCAGCACCAGCCGCAGGACGACGCCGACGGCGATCGGCGCGGCCCGCTCCACGAGCGCGTCACCGGCCTCGATGATGAAGCGCTGCTGCTCGCCGACCACCACGTCGGCCGCCGCGCGCCACTCCGCCGCCGACACGGGTGGCGCGCCGCCCGCCCGTCCCTGCACGACGCGGTCCTCCAGGGACCGGAACGCGGTGTACGCTTCGCCGCCGACCAGTGCCTCGTAACGGGCCCGGTCGCCGCTCGACAGTTCGGTACGGACCTGGCTGTCCAGGTAGCGCTGGGCGCCGGTGGCGCGGGCGAAGGCGGCGGTCTCCTCGGGCGTCATCCGTCCGGCGGCCAGGGCGCCGGTGACGAGGGCGTCCTCCTGCGACATGAGTTCGCGGATCCGGACGAGCTGGATCAGCGCCGCGGTCTCCCGCGTGAACCGCTCGTCGTCCAGGTTGCCCAGCGACCGGTACATCCGCAGCACCGAGTCGATGAGCTCGGTGTACGCCTGGGTGGCGGCGGCGCGGTCCACCTGGCGGTCGCGGATGGACTCGCGTACGGCGGCGAGCTGGTCCAGCCCGCTGACGACCGTGTCGATCTGCCGCTGGCTCTCGTCGGCCGCCAGGTCCACCCGCCAGCTGCTGACGGACTTGCGGAAGTCGTCGGCGACGCCCTCGGTCCTGCGCCACTGCGCGTCGAGCTGCTCCCGCTCGGCCGCGCCCGATCCGCCCAGGTACGCGGCGGACGCCCGTCGTTCCGCCTGCAACTCCAGGACCAGCGGCTCACCCGGCTGGGCGACCTGGGCGTCGAGCACCTGCACCCAGAGGAGACTGACGCCCTCCCGGAGGGTCACCCACGCGGCGAACGCCCACAGCGCAACGAGTGAGGCCAGCAGAGCCACGACTTTTCGGCGCAGATTGGAACTGCGGGAACCCATTGAAACCATCCCTGGCGGGGAGCCTGATTCGTCCGATCGGCGGTTTCCGCATGGCGCTTCGACCGACCCGGCGCACGGTAGCAGTGTCCCGACGATCACTCAAGCAGTGCTGATCATGACCGGTGCGTCATCGCGGGCACGGGTCGCAGGGCTCACCGTCCTGCGTGGCCGCTCAGCCGCGCCAGGTGCCGCGCCGCGAGCACGGCGGCCCGCACGATGAGCACCGGGTGGTAGAGATCCTTGTCATGCCACAGTGGAACGCCGGCGCCGTCCTCGTCGCGGTGGTCGTCGAGGTAGGCGAGCGCACGACGCACGGCGGTGGCGAGGCCCGGCCGGGGCGGTCGCCCCGCGCCGAGCAGCACCTGGAGGGCGTACGCGGTCTCCTCCGGCGTGCCCGTCCACAGCCCCCACGAGCCGTCGTCGCGCTGGGTGTCGCGCACCCAGTCGACCGCCCGGTCGAGCCGGCCGCCGGTGGTGTCGGGCGCGTACTCGGCGAGGCTCGCCGCGACGCTGGCCGTCGCGTAGTACGGCGAGGCGTGCCAGCGGTCCGTCCAGCTGCCGTCGGCGAGCTGACCGTCCAGCAGCCAGCGGGCCACCCGCCGCGCCACGTCGGCGTACGGGCAGCCCGGACGGTGCCGGGCATGCCAGCCGAGCGCCTCCAGGACGTGGGCGTTCGTGGTGACCGACGCGCCGTCCTCGCCCTGCCAGGTGCAGAAGTGCGTGCCCGTGTCGTACGCCAGGAGGCTGTCGGGCGCGACCGGGCGGCCGAGCCGGGCCAGCGCGAAGAGGGTGACGGCGGTGGTGTCGGCGTCCGTCGGGAGGCCGGGCGAGGTGGCCGCGCCGGTCGGTCCGAGCGCAACAGCCAGGCTGCCGGTCAGCTCGGCGGGGACGTCCGCCGCCGCGCCGACCCGGGCCAGTCCGCTGAGCACCCAGGCCCGCTCGAACACGGCGATGGGTGTCGTGCACGGCACGGGCCCGCCGCCCCGCGCCACGGCCCCGGTCAGGTACTCCAGCGCGCTCCGGTCCGCGCCGGGACGGGCGGGGTCACCCAGCCAGGCCGCGGTGGCGGCGGGCGAGGCCCCGACGGCGCCGGACACGGGCCGGGCCGCCAGGCCCACCCGCGCCCGCTCGTCGAGCACCTCGAAGGCGTGCCACAGCTTCTCCGGTACGGGCCCGCCCGCGGCGAGGAGCCGCCCGACCGCCTCGGCCCGGTGCCGGGTCATGCCGTGCGGCATCGGCAGCGCGGGCACCGGCCGCCCGGGGGCCGCCGCGCCGTCGAGGAGCGCGTCGATGCGGTCGATCAGGGCGGGCACGATCAGGTCTACGCCCGGCATGTCCGGCACGGGTTCGGCGGCGACCAGCAGCCGGTCCCGCAGCACCGCGATGCCCCGGTCCACGGCCGTCGAGAGCCGGTGCGCGTCCCATGGGCGGGCGCGCCCCGGCGTGCGCAGGGCGCTCAGCAGCGCCTCCACCGCGCTCAGGGTCGGCACCAGGCCGTACGCGCCCGGCGCCCCCCACCCGCCGTCGGCGCGCTGGGCGGCCAGCAGGTGACGCAGCCGCTCGGCGTGCCCCGGCAGCCAGGGGGCGTCGCTGACCAGCCGACCGGTCTCGTAGACCGAGGGCGAGACCGTGCCGTCGGGGGCGGCCAGCATCGCCGCCACCAGTTCCCGGCCGGCGACGGCGAGCGCGGCACCCCCCACGTCCCGGACGGCGACCGGGGCCGCCGTCACGACATGCCCCAGAAGTCGGCCAGCTGGTAGAAGCCGCTGCTGAAGCCGACCTGCCGGGCCAGGTAGTCCGCCTCGCGCGGGCAGGTCTCCCGGAGCGGGTCCAGCATCCGGCGGCAGGTCTCCACCAGCGTGGCGAGCCGCTGCTCCACCTCGGCGCGGTCCTCGACCAGCAGCAGCGCGTTCAGGTCGCCCCAGCGCAGGTCCCGCTCGTAGGTGCCGAGGTCGTTGACGAGGCGCAGGGCGCGCTGCACCTGGTCGCTGACCGTGACCAGCTCGTCCAGCCGGGCGAGGGTGGCCTCGTCGCCGGTGTAGAGCCAGTGCGCGACGTTGACGATCGTGCAGGCGTGGTTGTCGGCGTTGTCCAGGTACGCGTCGAGGCTCGGCAGGGACGACCGGTCCCCGGGCCGCCACGCTGCCTTCCACTCCCATTCGCGGGCCATCGCCCGCACCGTCGCGTCCACCCGGTCCCGCCACAGCGGACGGTGCGCCGCGAAGGCGTCGGCCGTCGCCAGCTCGTCCTGGAGCGCGGCCAGGTAGCCGCCGAGGTGGTCGTCGGCGGCGGGCGGCTCGCCGGCGGCCACCGCGAGGCAGCGCGCGACGAGGCCGTCGACCTCGTCGCGGGAGTGCGCCCGGTGGTCGATCAGCCAGTCGAGGGCGAAGCCCCACAGCACGGTCCGGTTCGCGGCGCGCAGTTGCCCGGCCGTGCACCACGGGGCGCCGAAGGCGATGGCCAGCGAGATGTTGGCGAACAGCATGGTGTCGAACGGGTCGGCGGGAAACAGTTCGGGGTGCGCCGCGGCCGACGCCTGGAGGTCGCGTTGGCCGCGTACGGCCAGGCCGCAGATCCGGCCCTGCTCCTGCGCGTCCCGCAGCTCGTCGCGCCCGCCCGGCGTGGCGTCGCGCGACCGGTCGGGCGTCACCGCGGTCACGCCGGCCTCCGCTCGTGGACCGGGGTCAGCGCCACGGCCACCGGCCGGCCCGGGCGCAGGGTGGCCGCCAGCTGCTTGGGCGGCATCCCGGCCTCGCGCAGGCGGAACCGGTACCGGCTGAGGATCGTCGCCACCACCAGCGGTGCCTCCAGGCCGAACAGGTACATGCCAAGGCACTGGTGCGGGCCGCCGCCGAACGGGAAGTACGCGTACCGGTGGCTCCGGCGCGGCCGGTCGGGGCCGAACCGGTCGGGGTCGAAGGTGTCCGGGCGGTCCCAGTACCGGGCCAGCCGTTGGGTGACGTAGGAGCTGACCGCGACGATGCTGCCGGCCTTGATCCTGGCGCCGCCGATGACGTCGTCCGCGACCGCCGTGCGGGGCACCAGCCACCCCGCGGGGTACATGCGCAGCAGCTCGTCCACCACGGAGCGGGTGTAGGTGAGGGCGAGCAGTTGCTCACGGCTGATCACCCGGTCCGCGCCCACCACCTCGTCCAGCTCGGCGTAGAGCCGGCCGGCCACCTCCGGATTGGCGTCCAGGATCGGCCACAGCCAGGTCAGCACCGCGTAGGAGGTTTCCGTCGCGGTGGCGAACATGGACACCACGTCGTCGCGGACCCGTTGTTCCCCGAGCGGGCGGCCGTCGTCCTCGCGGGCGTTGACCAGGGCGGCGAGCAGGTCGTCGCCGTCGCGCGGTCGGGCCCGTTCGGCCCGGACCAGGGGCAGCATGATGTCGTCGACGACGCCGATGGCCCGGCGCAGGGCGCGGTCGCCCGGCACCGGTACGGCGTCGGGCACGAAGGGCAGGAGCAGTCGTAGCCGCAGCGCCGTCACGATGGTGTCCTGGGCGGCCGCGATCCGCAGCTGGTCGGCGAGGCTGAGCCGGTCGGCGAAGAAGACGCTACTGAATCCCCGGCAGATGACCCGCCCCAGCTCGGCGCCGGCGTCCAGCCACCGGCCGGTCCGGGCCGGCTCGTCGAACTCGTCGACCGCGTCGCTGACCGAGCGGCTCATGGAGTCCACCAGGGAGTCGATGCGCTTGGCCGTGAAGTGCGGCTGCATCCGCCCGCGGCTGGCCTGCCACTCCGGCCCGTCGGACATGATGCCGTCGCCGGTGAGCCGTCGGACCGGCCGCCACAGCATGCTCTGGCCGCCACGGGTGTAGTTGGCCGCGTTGTCCCGCAGCACGTGCTGCACGTGGGCGGGTTCGGTGACCAGGTAGGGGCGGATCGTCCCGAGGTTGAGCCGCAGGACCTCGCCCGGGGCGGCGTCCGCCATCGCGACGAGCTGGCCCAGCGGGTCGCGCAGCAGGCCCGGCAGCATCCTCCACAGTGGCACGGACCGCGCCGGGCGACCTCGTGAGTCGTCGGCACCCCGTTCAGCAATGGCATCCCGCACCCGTGGCTCCTCCCGTCGATCACGCTCCGTTGTGACGGACCGTCATGCGAACGGCTGCCTTGCGTCACGATTCGGGAAGCATGCCATCACCCGTCGAGACTCCGCTAGCCGTCGAATGAGAATTTTGCTCATGGGAATGCTCGTCCATGAAGGATTTCGTGTCGGGCGTCACTTCGGAAGGGTGCGCAGGTGGCGCCACTCGGCGGCCACCGGCCGGTACCCGAACCACGCGTTGACCGCCCGCATCGCGTCGTTGCCGGCGTCGTTGATCGTGGACGCCCACCGGAAGCCCGCCGACCGGGCCGCCCGCAGCGACGCGTGCTTGACCGACCGGGCGAGGCCCCGGCCCCGCCACCCGCTGCGGGTGCCCGTCATTCCCGACAGGTAGCGGTCCCGGCCGTCGGTCAGCGCGAGGCTGAACGCCACCACCACACCGTCGGCCGTCGCCACCGTGCTCAGCGCCCGGTCCAGGTCCGGCCGGTCCCAGTACGCGGCCCGCCAGTCGGAGAAGCCGGTCTCGTCCCTCCCGACGTCGCCCGGCTCGTCCGCTGCGGCGGCCAGGTCCGCCTCGTACAGCGGACGCGGGTCGACCAGGTCCGCGGCCGTACCCAGCCGCACCCCGGCCGGCGGGTCGGGCGCGGCCGGCAGCGCCGCCGCCAGGTCCAGGCCCAGGATCACGCTGCGCCGGCCGGCCCGGTAGCCGCGCCGCTCGGCGAAGGCGAGCGGCGCCGGCTCGTCGACGACCCGCGCGTACGCCCGGCGCACCCCCAGCCCCGCGAGTCGCTTCTCGGCGGCGGCGAGCAGCGCCGACCCGACGCCCCGCCCCCGCCGCTCGGGGTGCACGACCAGGTTGACGAAGCCGAGCCCCGGCTCGGCGCTCTCGTACAGCAGTCCCGTCCGGGCGACGCCGGCGATCCCGTCGCCCGCCTCGGCGACGAGCATTCCGAAGCGCTCGGCCGGCTTGCCGGTCGCCTGCCAGGCGAGCAGCTCCGGCGTGACCACCAGGTGGGGCCGGGCGGCGCGGAGCAGGTCGGCGACCGGCGCCAGGTCGGCGGGGCCGGCGGCCCGGACGGTGGGGACCATGGCTGGGCAACCTACCGCAGCGGCGGTGGCGGGCGGCGGTGGAACCCGGGCGCGCCCGCGCGGCCTGTGCCAGGCTCAGGGCATGGACGACAAGACCATCCTGAACCGGATCTCGGAACTGGTCGACGAGGAGCACCGGTTGCGCGCCGATGCGCAGGCCGGCGAGTCGGGCACGGACGACGACGCCCGCACCCGGCTGCGCGAGCTGGAGGAGTCCCTCGACCAGTGCTGGGACCTGCTGCGTCGGCGACGGGCCGCCCGGGAGACCCACGGCGACCCGGACGCCCAGGGGACGCGCCCCAAGCCGGCGGTCGAGCGCTACCTCCAGTGACCCGGGTCCCGGGTGGCCGGTGCCTGGCCACCCGGGACGTCGCGGTCAGCGGATCCCCGCCTCCCGCAGCAGCAGCGCGCTCAGCGCGGCCGGGTCGGCGTCCGCCGCGGGCAGGCCCCGGGCCGCGAACCAGGTGGCGACCACCCGCACGTCGCGGGCCAGGAACTCCGGCCCCTGCGGGTTGGCCACCACGTCGACCACCTGCGGCAGGTCGATGAGCACCAGCCGCCCCGCGTGCACCAGCAGGTTGTACGGCGACAGGTCGCCGTGCGCGAGGCCGGCGCGGGCGAGCACCACGAGGGCGTCGACGAGCTGCCCCCACAGCTCGCGCAGCTCCCCCGCCTCCGGCCGCAGCTGGGCAAGCCGGGGCGCGGCCAGCCCCTCCTCCTGGTCGCCGAGGAACTCCAGCATCAGCTCCGTGCCGCGCAGCTGCACCGGGTAGGGGACGGTGATCGTGCCGTGGCGGGCGCCGACCTCCCAGAGCCGGGCCAGCGCGGCGAACTCGGCCGCCGCCCACTGCCCGGCGATCATCTGCCGCCCGAAGGCGGTACGGCCGGCCATCGCCCGGTTCTCCCTGGACCGGCGGACCCGGCGGCCCTCCAGGTAACCGGCGTCGCGGTGGAAGAGACGGTGCTGAGGGTCCCGGTAGCGCTTGGCCGCCAGCAGGCAGGACCGGTCGGTGCCGGGCACCGCCCGGCGGACGAGGTGGACGTCCGCCTCCTTGCCGGTCTTGAGCATCCCGAGTTCGGTGTCCTTGGCGGCCAGTTCGGTGACCAGCCATTCGGGGTGGGGCTGCGGGCCGTGCACGGCGTCGTCCCAGGACGACCAGCGCTCCCCCGTGTCGGGGTCGGGCTCGGCGTCGGGGTCGGCGAGGGCGGGCTCGGCGGCCCGGCCCCGCTTCAGGAAGAGCTGTTCGTCGTCGTCGAAGCGGCGCTTGCCGCGGGTACGGCGCTCGGGCGCCGGAAGGTCGTGATCGCGCACTGCGGTGGTGATCCCTTACTCGAGGCTGATGGGGGCAGGTGGTAGTGACCTGCGAAGACGGCCATGACCGACCCCCTCTCCTCGATCGGGCGCGGACCCGGTTGCACGATGCGTCGACCATGCTCACGGTCCGACGCCACCCCGGTCAACCGAATTACGCCAACCCCGCCCAGGCCCGGCGCCCCGCTCAACCCCGGCGCCCCGCTCAACCCCGGCCCCGCTCAGGCCTGCGGAGGCCCCTTGGCCAACCACCGCCCCGGCTCACCGGGCGGCGGGTGGCGCTCTCCCGTCAGGCGGCGAGCACCGTCGCGACGGCGGCGATCAGACCGTCCGCCGTGCGGGTGGGGGCGAACCGGTCGTCGACCCAGCTCCGCCCCCGGTGCAGCCAGACGCTGGGCAGGCCCACGGCGGCGGCGCCACCGATGTCCGCCTCCGGGCCGTCGCCGACCACCCAGGCCCCGCGCAGGGGCAGCCGTACCCGCCGGGCGGCCAGCGCGAAGATCCTCGGGTTGGGCTTGCTGACGCCGACCTCCTCGGAGATGACCCAGTCGGCGACGAAGCGGTCCAGCCCGGTACGCCGGATCATCGCCTCCTGCTGGCGTACCCCGCCGTTGCTGACCACCACGGGCGTCCAGCCGGCCTCGTCGGCGATCCGCAGCGCGCAGGCGACCAGCGGATTGAGCCGGATGTTGGCCACCACGCCGTCGTGCAGTTCCTCGACCAGGTCGATGGACGGAATCCGCAGCCCGTACCGGTCACGCACGGCGTCGGCCACGTCCCACCGGTCGGTCAGCCCGTCGGCGTCGATGGACAGCAGCCAGTCGATGTCGGTTGGCGGCGCGCCGACACCGGCCAGGAAACGCTCCCCCCAGGCGCGGAACGGACCGGCCCTGTCGAGCAGCGTGTTGTCCAGGTCCAGCAGGAGCAGCGGCACTCGGGCACCTTACGGGAGCACGACCGCCCGGCGACAGTGCCGGCTCCTCCCGCGCCCGTCAGGCCGGCAGCGCCGAGCGGGCGCCGCCCTGGTGGGGCAGGCGGTCGAGCAGCATGCAGTGGGCCGCCCGGGTCACGGCGAGGGCCTCCGGGGCGAGCGCGACGACCAGCACGGCCTCGCCGGTGTCCGCGCCCCGGGCCAGCGGCCGACCCTCCGGGTCGTAGACCGCCGCGCCGCCGTTGAACCGCCACGGGTCGGTGCCGCCGACGAGGTTGGCGAACACCACGTACATCGTGTTGTCCAGCGCACGAGCGGCGTAGTAAAGGTCGCGGCGGTGCTCGGAGCCGGCCAGGTAGCCGCTCGGGCAGAGGTAGCCGTGCGCCCCGTCGGCCGCCGCGGCCCGGCCGTGCTCGGGGAAGCAGCCGTCGTAGCAGATGCCCAGCCCGAGCCGCCAGTCGTCGACGAGCAGGGTGGCACCCCGGTCACCGGCGACGAACAGCTCCCGCTCGCCACTCCACAGCTGCTGCTTGTCGTAGCCGACGCGGACCTCGCCGGAGCGGTCGACCAGCAGGGCGGAGATCGTCCGCCGGCCGTCCGGGTGCCGGACGGCGGCGCCGACCACCACGGCGGCGCCGCCGTCGCGGGCCGCCTCGCGCAGAGGTTCCAGCCGCGGATCGGCCACCCCGGCCGCCGTGTCGGCCGCGACGTCGGTGCCGGCCGGATCGGCCGCGAGCGTCGGCAGGTGGTACGCGGGCAGGAAGAGTTCGGGCAGCACGGTCACCCGGGCGCCCCGCTCCGTGGCCTGGCGGACCAGCCGGGCGGCGCTCGCCGCGTTGCCGGCCACGTCGCCGGGGACGGGCTCGGCCTGCACGGCCGCGACGGTCAACGGTGCGGCGGGGACCGCGACGGCGGTGGGAAGTGGCATCACTGGCCGATCCTAAACCGGCGCGCCGGCCTTGGGTGATCATGTGCGCGGTCAAACCAAGCCGTACGTACGGTTTGCATGGCGGGGGGCGAGCTGTCACGATCGACCCGTGCCCAGAGTAAGTCAGGACCAGCTCGACGCGCGCCGGCAGGAGATCCTCGCCGCCGCGCGGGCCTGTTTCGCCCGGCACGGCTACGAGGGCGCCACCGTCCGCAGGCTGGAGGAGGCCACCCGGCTGTCCCGGGGCGCGATCTTCCACCACTTCCGCGACAAGGACTCGCTCTTCCTGGCGGTGGCCGAGGACGACGCCGCGGCCATGGTGGAGACGGTGGCCCGCAACGGCCTGGTCCAGGTCATGCGGGACCTCCTGGCCGGCGCGGTCTCCCCCGACACCACCGGCTGGCTGGGCAGCCAACTGGAGGTGTCCCGGCGGCTCCGGACCGACCCGGCGTTCGCCAGGCGGTGGGCGGAACGGTCGGCGGCGATCGCCGAGGCGACCCGCGACCGGCTGGCCCGGCAGCGGGAGGCGGGCGTGCTCCGCGAGGACATGCCGATCGACGTGCTGGCCCAGTTCCTCGAACTCGCCTACGACGGCCTGGTGCTGCACCTGGCGATGGGCCGCCCCGCCGGCGACCTCGGCCCGGTGCTCGACCTGGTCGAGGAGGCCGTCCGCCGCCGCTGACCGACCGCCCCCGCGCCACTGCGTATCGGTCCGGTAACTCGGTCCACGCGGTGGATCCGCCCTGGCGGGCCTGCTCCACAATTGGGTCGCGATCCCCCTCGCCCGACAGGAGCAGCACATGACCGTCCTCGCCGCACCTGGTGACACCTGGGGCATCTCCGGTCCCGCATTCCTCGCGGTCTATCTCCTCGCAGCCGTCGTGATCATCGTCGGCACGGTCGTCCACCGGCTCTCGGTCCTCGCCGGGCCGCAGGTGGGCGACGTGGGTCAGCTCGGCCCGCAGCAGGTCGCCTACCTCAACGGCGGGCAGCAGTTGGCGATCTGGGCCTCGCTCGGCGGGCTGCGCAGCAGCGGGGCCATCGGCGTACGCCCGGACCGGCGGCTCACCACCGGCGGCGCGCTGCCGGCCGGGATCACGCCGCTGGACCAGGCCATCCACTTCGCGGCCGGCCGGAACGCCACCACCCGGGAACTGGCCCGCGACGAGTGGGTGGTCCGGGCGCTCGACCAGCTCCGGACGAGTCTGGAGCAGCGCGGACTCGCGCTCGCGCCGGCCCGCCGGGCCGCGCTGCGCCGGGGCGCGTTCCTGCTCACCGCCCTGCTGCTGGTCGGCGTGTTGCGCATCTTCGCCGGCCTGGGCAACGACCGTCCGGTGGGTTGGCTCGTGCTGAGCCAGCTCCCGCTGATCGTCGTGGCCGTCCTCCTGTACCGGGTGCCGTGGCGCACCCGCGCCGCCACCCAGGCCCTGCGCGGCCTGCGGCGTCAGCACACCTACCTCGCGCCCGCCTCGGCCCCCGCCTACGCCACCTACGGCGCGGCGGGTGCCGCGATGGGGGTCGCGCTGTTCGGCACCGCGTCGCTCTACGCCATGGACCCCGGCTTCGCCAGCCAGGCCGAGATCCAGCGCCAGGCGATCAGCGGCTCCGGCGCCTCCTCGACCGGCGGCGGATGCGGCGGCGGCAGCTCGTGCAGCGGGGGCAGCTCGTGCGGCGGCGGCGGGGGTTGCGGCGGAGGCGGGTGCGGCGGATGACCGGCCCCGCCGGCGTCGGCATCGGCTGGCGGCCGGAGATCGCCGGGTTCGTCGCCGACCTGCCCGGGCTGCGCTTCGTCGAGGTGGTCGCGGAGAGTGTCGCCGCGACCGGGCCACCGCCCGCCGGGCTGGCCGCGCTGCGCGAGCGCGGCGTGACGGTCGTACCGCACGGCGTGCGGCTGTCCCTCGGCGGCGCGGAGCCGGTCGACCCGGCGCGCGTCGCCCACCTGGGCGCGGTGGCGGAGCTGGTCGGGGCGCCGCTGGTCAGCGAGCACATCGCCTTCGTCCGGGCCGGCGGCGTCGAGGCCGGCCACCTGCTGCCGCTGCCCCGCAGCCGGGAGGCGGTCGACGCGGTCTGCGCCAACGTCGCCCGCGCGCAGGCCGCGCTGCCGGTGCCGCTCGCGCTGGAACCGATCGCGGCCCTGTTCGACTGGCCCGACGACGAGCTGGACGAGGCCGACTTCCTCACCGAGATCCTGGACCGCACCGGCGCGTTCCTGCTGCTGGACGTCGCCAACGTGTACGCCAACGCCCGCAACCGGGGCGCCGACCCGCTCGCGCTGCTCGACCGGCTGCCGCTGGAGCGGGTCTCCTACGTGCACGTGGCGGGCGGCGCTGAGCACGGCGGCTACTACCACGACACGCACACCGATCCGGTGCCCCCGGCGGTGCTCGACCTGATCCGCGAGCTGTGCGCCCGCCGCCGCCCGCCGGCGTTCCTGCTGGAACGCGACGGGCACTACCCGCCCGCCCCGGTGCTCCGCGCCGAGTTGGACGCCCTCGCCGCCGTGTCCGGCTTCCCGGTGGTGACGTGAGCGGCGACCTGGCCGAGCGGCAGGCGGCGCTGGTGGCGGCGCTGGTCGCCGGCGGCCCGGTGCCGGCGGGCTTCGACCCGGCGGCGCTCGCCGCCGCCGGGACCGCGCTGCTGCGCAAGCGCGCCGGGGAGGTGGCCCGGCACTGGCCGCTGCTCGCCGCCGGTCTCGGTCCCCGGTGGCCGGAGACCTTCGCCCGCTGGGCGGCGGGGCGGCCGACCGGGGGCTCGCTGCGCGACGGCTGGGACCTGGCCCGCGACCTGCGCGACCGGGGCGCGCTGCCGCCGCTCGGCGCGGAGGAACTGGCCGCGCGCGAGGCCGCCCACCGCTACGACGGGCGCCGGCCGCCGCGACCGCGTCGGCTGCCGGCGTGGGGGCGCGCCGGCGGGGCCGTCGCGGTCCAGTTCGCCGGTCGGGTACGCCTGCTGCGTCCCGCCCGCCGCTGAACCGCCCGCCGCCGGACCGCCCGCCGCTGAACCGTCCGCCGGTCCGGCGCGTGCGGCTCGAGGGCCCCGCTGGCGGATCCGGCCGGGTGCGGCAGGATCGACGGCATGGATCTCGGACTGACCGATCGGGTGTACGTACTCACCGGCGCCTCCCGAGGGCTGGGCTTCGCCACCGCGCAGTGTCTCGTCGCCGACGGTGCCCGGGTGGTGCTCTCCGCCCGCGACGCCGACGCGGTGGCCGCCGCCGCGCACCGCCTCGGCGGGCCGGAGCGGGCGGTCGGGCTGACCGCCGACCTGGCCGACGCGCAGACGCCGGAGCGCCTCGTGGCGGCGGCCCGGGAGCACTTCGGCCGGCTCGACGGGGCGCTGGTCTCGGTCGGCGGGCCGCCGCCGGGCAGCGCCGCCTCGGTCACCGACGAGCAGTGGCGCCGCTCCTTCGAGACGGTCTTCCTCGGCACCGTCCGGATGGTCCGCACCGTCGCCGAGAACCTGGCCGCAGGCGGGGGCGGGGCGGTCGGGCTGGTCCTGTCGACCTCGGCGCGCGGGCCGGTGCCCGGCCTGGGCATCTCCAACGGCCTGCGGCCCGGCCTGGTGGGCATGGCCAAGGACGTCGCCGACGAGTATGGGCCCCGGGGCGTGCGGGTCGTCGGCCTGCTGCCCGGGCGGATCATGACCGACCGCAACGTGGAACTCTTCGCCGCCACCGGTGACCCCGACCGGGCCCGCGCGGAGGCCGAGGCGGCCATTCCGCTGCGCCGCATCGGCGCGCCGGACGAGTTCGGCCGGGTGGCCGCGTTCGTGCTCTCCCCCGCGGCGAGCTACCTGACCGGGGTCACCGTGCCGGTCGACGGCGGCGTGCTGCGGAGCCTGTGATGGCCGCGCCCGCCGCCGGATCGTCCGCCGGTCCGCCCGCCGACGGATCGTCCGACGGTCCCTCCGCCAACGGCTCGCCCGCCGGTCCGCCCGCCGATGGGTCGTCCGACGGTCCCTCCGGCGATGGATCGTCCGCCGGATCGCCGCTCCGGCGACGGACGCGGGTGGCGCGGGCGGCCGGGCGGCATCCGCGGCCGACGCGGGAGGAACTCGCCGCGGCGGCGGAGCGCACCATCCCCGACGTCATCGCCCCCGGCCTGGACGTGCTGTTCGTGGGCATCAATCCGGGCCTGTGGTCGGCCGCGACCGGGTGGCACTTCGCCCGGCCGGGCAACCGGTTCTGGCCCGCGCTGCACCGGGGCGGGTTCACGCCCCGGCTGCTGCATCCCAGCGAGCAGGACGAGCTGCCGGGATACGGGCTGGGCATCAGCAACATGGTCGCGCGGGCCAGCGCCCGGGCCGACGAGCTGACCCCGGCCGAGCTGGTCAAGGGCGCGGAGATCCTCACCGGCAAGGTGGAGCGGTACCGCCCCCGGTGGGTGGCCGTGGTCGGGGTGACCGCGTACCGGATCGGGTTCGCCCGGCCGAAGGCCGCCTTCGGACCGCAGCCGCAGCGGCTGGCCGGCGCCCGGCTCTGGGTGCTGCCCAACCCCAGCGGCCTGAACGCGCACTTCACCCCCGAGACGCTCGGCGCCGCGTTCGGGGAGTTGCGGGCGGCGATCACGGCCGGCTGAGACGTCGGTCGGCCGCGCGTCAGTTGGCCGCGGCGCCGGCGGTTGGCCGTGGCCGGCGGGTTACCGCAGCCGGCAGGTTGGCGCAGCTGGCGGCAACGTCAGTTGGCTGCGCCGGGCGGCAGGGTCAGTTGGCCGCCGCCGGCGGCAGGGTCAGTTGGCCGCCGCCGGCGGCAGGGTCAGTTGGCCGCCGCCGGCGGCAGGGTCAGTTGGCCGCCGCCGGCGGCAGCGCCTCGTCGGCGAGGTAGGGCCGCAGCGGCGGCACGGCCACCGGCTCGGGCCCGGTCGCGTCGGCGTACGGGGTGGGCGAGTCGGCGACCGCGAACTGGGTGCGGTAGAGCTCGGCGTAGAGCCCGCCCACGGCCACCAGCTCCTCGTGCCGCCCCCGCTCGACGATCCGTCCGTCGTCGAGCACCAGGATCTGGTCGGCGTCGCGGACGGTCGAGAGCCGGTGCGCGATCACCAGCGCGGTACGCCCGGTCAGCGCCACCGACAGCGCCCGCTGCACCGCGGCCTCGCTCTCCGAGTCGAGGTGCGCCGTCGCCTCGTCGAGGATCACGATCGACGGGGCCTTGAGCAGCAGCCGGGCGATGGCGATGCGCTGCTTCTCGCCGCCGGAGAAGCGGTAGCCGCGCTCGCCGACGAGGGTCTCCAACCCTTCCGGCAGCGACCGGACCAGGTCGGCGACCTGCGCCCCGGCCAGGGCCGCCCAGATCTCGTCGTCGGTGGCGTCCGGCTTGGCGTAGCGCAGGTTCTCGGCGATGGTCTCGTGGAACAGGTGCGAATCCTGGGTGACCACGCCGATCTCGTCGCGCAGCGAGGCGAGGGTGGCGTCGCGGACGTCCACCCCGCCGACCAGCACCTGCCCGTCGGTGACGTCGTAGATGCGGGAGATCAGCATGGACAGCGTCGACTTGCCGGCGCCGGAGGGGCCGACCAGCGCCACCATCTGCCCCGGCTCGACCGCGAACGAGACGCCCTTGAGCACGGGCTCGTTGATCGTACGGTCGAGGGCGGCGACCTCCTCCAGGCTGGCGAGCGAGATCTCGGCGGCGCTGGGGTAGCGGAACCGGACGTCGCGGAATTCGACCCGGCCGCTGGCCCGGGGCACCGGCACCGCGTCGGGCCGCTCCTCGATCGTCGGCTTCAGGTCGAGCACCTCGAAGACCCGGTCGAAGGAGACCAGCGCGCTCATCACGTCGACCCGGACGTTGGACAGTGCGGTCAGCGGGCCGTAGAGGCGGGTGAGCAGCAGGGCGAGGGTCACCACGGTGCCGGCGCTGACGTTGCCGGTGACCGCCAGCCAGCCGCCGAGCCCGTAGGTGAGCGCCTGGGCCAGCGAGGCGACCAGCAGCATCGCCACGAAGAAGGTCCGTGAGTACATCGCGGACTGGATGCCGATGTCGCGAACCCGCTCGGCCCGCCCGGCGAACCGTCGCGCCTCCACCTCGGGCTGGCCGAAGAGCTTGACCAGCAACGCGCCCGAGACGCCGAACCGCTCGGTCATCGTCGCGTTCATCTTCGCGTCGAGGTTGTAGGACTCGCGGGTGATCTCGGCGAGCCGCTTGCCGACCCGGCGGGCCGGGATGATGAAGACCGGCAGCAACACCAGGGAGAGCGCGGTGATCTGCCAGGAGAGGGTGAACATCACCGCGGCGGTGAGCACGAGCTGGATGACGTTGCTGACCACCCCGGACAGCGTCGAGGTGAACGCCCGCTGCGCGCCGAGCACGTCGTTGTTGAGCCGGCTGACCAGCGCACCCGTCTGGGTGCGGGTGAAGAACTGCAGCGGCATCCGCTGGACGTGGTCGTAGACCCGGGTGCGCAGGTCGAGGATGATGCCCTCGCCGATGCGGGCCGAATACCACCGCTGGGCGAGGGAGAGCAGCGCGTCGAACACCGCGAGCCCGGCGATGACGAGGGCCAGCCGGACCACCGCGCTGCCGGCGTCGGCGCCGCCCCGGGTGATCGTGTCGATGACGTCGCCGGCGAGCACCGGGGTGGCGACGCCGATGACGGCGGCCAGCACCACCGTGACCAGGAAGACGACGATGTCGCGGCGGTAGGGCCCGGCGAAGGCCACGATCCTGCCGGCCACCCCGCGCTTGAGTCGGTGGGTGGATATCTCGTCGCGGTTGCGCATCGACCGGAGCATGCTCCAACCGGTCATGCCGCCGCCCGACATCGAGTGGGACACGTTCACCTCCGGGTCGTCGGGCTGACCGCACCGTCAGGTCAATTCTCCCGACGACTCTGACAACCTCGGCCGTAACCCTGATCTTCCCGAACGGTCCTTACGACTTACTCTCCCCGCCCGGCGAGGTCACGCAGCCGGCGGGTCTGCGCCTCCCGCTCGGCCCGCTGCTGGTCGACGGCGGACCGACCGGTCGCGCCGGCCAGTAGGGCCTTGATCTCCACCACCGCGTTGCGGTCGTTGGCCAGCAGCCCGGCGGTCAGGTCACGCACCGCGGCGTCCAGCTCGGCGTTGGGCACCACCAGGGTGGCCAGGCCGATCCGGTCCGCCTCGGCGGCGTCCATCCGCCGGCCGGTCGCGCAGATCTCCAGGGCACGGCTGTAGCCGACCAGGTCGACCAGGCGGCCGGTGCCGGCGAGATCCGGGACCAGGCCGAGCGTCACCTCGGCCATGGAGAGCTTCGCGTCCTCGGCGAGCACGCGCAGGTCGCAGGCGAGCGCCAGCTGGAAGCCGGCGCCGATCGCGTGCCCCTGCACGGCGGCGACGGAGACGACGTCGGGACGGTGAAGCCAGGTGAAGCCGCCCTGGTATTCCGCGATCCGGTCGGCGCACTCCTGCTCGGGCAGGGTGGCCAGCTCGGCGAACGACCCCGGGCCGGAGGCACCGGCCACCGACAGGTCGAGGCCGGCGGAGAACGCCCGCCCCTCGCCGCGTACGACCACGACCCGGACGTCGCCGGGGAGGTCCCGCGAGAAGTCGCTCATCGCGCGCCACATCGCCGGGGTCTGCGCGTTGAGCACGTCGGGCCGGCACAACGTGACCGTCGCGACCGGCCCGTCGCATTCCAGCCGGACCCCGGTCGTCTCGGCGGTCACCGAGCGACCCGGGGAGCGGCGCTGATGGACGACGCTGGTGGGCGGGTCACGCCTTCTTGCGGCGTCGGGCGCCGCCACGCTGCCGCAGCTGAACCCCGGACTCGGTGAGCACCCGGTGGATGAACCCGTAGGAACGGCCGGTCGAGGCCGCGAGCGCGCGGATGCTCTCACCCGAGGTGTACCGCTTTACCAGGTCCTTGGCGAGCGTCTGACGCTCGGCTCCGACGATCCGGCGACCCTTCTCAGTGCTGGTGGCTGTGCCAGTGGCTGCCATGCTGTGTCCTCACGTCCCAGACTGTGCGGTTCGGATACGGTCCCACCTATTAGACCGCCTCGAACGATCATGCGCCAGATATCAACTCTTCGCCAACCGACACGCTATGCAATGTCAGCTTCCCGATAGCGTGATGCTCCCGACGCCACCCGGGGCCCGCCCGCCCCTCGGCGCCGGGCGTGCCGGGTGACCGCGCCGTACCCTGCTGGCGTGATCGACCTGTTGGGCACCGCGGCCGGCGCCACCGTGGTGTTCGCCGCCACCAACATCGACGACATCGTCGTCCTGACCCTGTTCTTCGTCGGCGCCCGCACCACCGGCCGGCCCCGCCCCTGGCAGATCGTCGCCGGGCAGTACCTGGGCATCGGCGCGCTCGCGCTGGCCAGCACCGTGGTCGCGGCGGGGCTGCTGGTGGTGCCCGAGCCGTGGACCGGGCTGCTCGGCCTGCTGCCGGTCGCCCTCGGCGTCCGCGCGCTGCTGCGTGACGACGCCGACGACGCCCCGGCGGTGGTCGGCTCGACGCTCGGCGTGGCCGGGGTGACGATCGCCAACGGCGCCGACAACATCGCCGTCTACGTACCGGTGTTCCGGGCGCTCGACCCGGGCGGCGGCGCGGTCTTCCTGCTGGTCTTCGCGGCGCTCATCGCGCTGTGGTGCGCCGCCGGGGCCTGGCTGGGCGGGCACCCCCGGGTGACGCGGCTCGTCGGGCGCGTCGGCCACTGGCTCGTCCCGGCGGTCTTCATCGCCATCGGCGTGGTCATCCTGGCCACCTCGGGCGTCCTGCCCCACCTCCTCGCCCTCCTGCGCTGACCACCACTCCCACTCCCCCTCCCGCCGCCCC
>NZ_JAVRFL010000058.1:0-25986 GCF_031845925.1 Micromonospora reichwaldensis
GAGGACGTTTTCCTCGCGGCCCGGGCCCACGCCGACGACGCTCACCCTGGTGCCGCAGAGTTCCTCGATGCGGGCGACGTAGCGGCGGGCGTTCTCCGGGAGCTCGTCCTCGGTCCTCGCCTTGGTGATGTCCTCCCACCAGCCGTCGAGCTCCTCGTAGATCGGAGTCGCGTGGTGGAAGTCGGTCTGGGTCATCGGCATGTCGTCGAAGCGCTCGCCGTTGATCTCGTACCCGACGCAGATCGGCACCTTCGGCAGGCCGGTGAGCACGTCCAGCTTGGTGACGACCAGGTCGGTGACGCCGTTGAGGCGGCAGGCGTACCGGGCGACGACGGCGTCGAACCAGCCGCAGCGGCGCTCCCGGCCGGTGGTGGTGCCGTACTCGTGGCCGACCTTGCGCAGGTGCTGCCCGTTGTCGTCGAAGAGCTCGGTCGGGAACGGCCCGGAGCCGACGCGCGTCGTGTAGGCCTTGCTGACCGCGATCACCTTGCTGATCGCCGTCGGCGGGATGCCGGCGCCCACGCAGGCCCCGCCGGCCGTCGGGTTCGACGAGGTCACGAAGGGGTACGTGCCGTGGTCCATGTCGAGCATGGTTGCCTGGGCGCCCTCCAGCAGGACCGTCTCGCCGCGGTCCAGCGCGTCCCAGAGCATGACCCGGGTCTCGGCGATGTACGGCTTGAGTCGCTCCGCGTACCGCAGGTATTCCTCGACGGTCTCCTCGACGTCGATCGCCTTGCGGTTGTAGACCTTGAACAGGAGCTGGTTCTTCTCGCGCAGCGCCAGTTCCAGCTTCTTGCGCAGGATTCCCGGGTCGAGCAGGTCCTGCAGCCGGATGCCCATCCGGGCGACCTTGTCCCCGTACGCGGGGCCGATGCCCCGGCCGGTGGTGCCGATGCGGGAGCTGCCGAGGTAGCGCTCGACGACCCGGTCGAGGGCCCGGTGGTGCGGCATGATCAGGTGCGCGTCGCCGGAGATCCGCAGGCGGCTGACGTCGACACCGCGCTCGGCGAGCCCGTCGATCTCGGCCAGCAGCACCTTCGGGTCGACCACGACGCCGTTGCCGATGACGATCATCGCGCTCGGGGAGAGCGCGCCCGACGGCATCAGGTGCAGCGCGTACTTCTGGCCGTCCGGCGTGATCACCGTGTGGCCGGCGTTGTTGCCGCCGGAGTAGCGCACGACGTAGTCGACCCGCCCACCCAGCAGGTCGGTAACCTTGCCCTTGCCCTCGTCGCCCCACTGGGCACCGAGGAGCACGATCGCTGGCATCTCTTCGCCTCCAGAAGGCTCGGGTGCCAGGTGGCGACCGGTCAGCGAGCCCGGGGTGTCAGGCTAACAAGTAGTGGCGGCGCGGCCGGCAGGGGTCGCGTCGGGAGGCAGGAGGCCTTTCGGTGTACGACGTGGTGCTGCTCACCCTCGGCTCGGACCGCGACGCGTCCGGCGGGGCCTGCGGCAGCGGCGGCTGCTGCGGCGCGGCGCCTCAGGAGCGGGCCGTCCCGGCCGCCGCCGGCACGACCGACGCCGACGCCCCCGCCAGCGGCACGACAGCCGGCAGCACGATCGACGGCGGCACGACAGCCAGCGGCGCGATGGCCGACGCCTGCGCGGCCGGTGGCGCTACGGCCGACGGGCGCTGCGACACCCCGCGGGTGCCGGTGCTGGCCTGCGCGGACGCGCTCACCGCCCGGGGCGCCCGGGTCGAGACGGTCACCGCCCGCTCCGACGCCGAGATCGACGAGGTGCTGGCCCGGTTCGACGGCCCGCCCCGCCCGGACGGCCTCACCTGGCCCGACCCGGACTCCAAGGCCCGGCTCGTGGTCGCCTCGGCCAGTGACGCCCAGTTGCGCGCCGTCGTGCGCCGGCTCGTCCGGCGGTACGCTCCACCGCCCAGCCGCCGCCCCGACGACCTGCCCGGCAACCGGACGGTGCCGGACCTGCCGCCGATCGGCGTACTCCCGCTCGATCCGGCACGGGGCACGACGCACCGTGACCTGGCGGCGCAGCTCGGGCTGCCCCGCGACCCGGCGGCGGTGGCCGCCGCGGTGCTGGACGGCACGCCCCGCCGGCTCGACCTGCTGCGCAACGACGGCGGCTCGGTGACCCTGGACGGCGCGCTCCTCGGCGCCGCCGACGACAGCGGCCGGCCGCTGCACTGGCGCGGGCGGGTGGAGGTGGACGACGCCGTGCTCTCGAACGGTGACGATCCGCTGCTGGCCTGCGCGATCGGCAACGCGGGCGGGTACGCCCGGCTCGACGACGTGGCCCTGCTCGGCGACCCGGACCCGACGGACGGGCTGGTCGAGGTGGCGGTCGCCGTTCCCGTGGTGACCCGCTCGACGTTGGGCAGGAAACGGGTCCGGCTGGAGGTACGACGCGCCCGGGGGCGGGCCGTGGCCGTGCTGCCCCGCGAGGGGAAGGTCCCGTTCCTCGACGACGGGGCCGAGGGCGAGCTGAGCCGGAAGCGGTCCTGGTGGACCGAGCCGGGCGCCTGGGCGGTCTGGGCGGGCTGACCTCGGCGTCCCCGACGCGACCGACGCGGCCGGCCCGCGACGGCCGGCCCGGCGCGGTCACTGGGCCTATCCTCGGCAGGAGGAATGGGGAGGAACCGTGGTGGACGAGAACGTCGACCGGGTCCACGGGCCCGGCCAGCAGCCGATGCCGGAGCGGGACATCGAACCACTCTGGCCGCCCGAGCAGATCGACGGCACCGACACACCGCCCTGGGCGTCGACCGCCGCGCCCCCGTCCCCCGTCCCGCCCCAGGGCCGGCCGGGTCACCCGCCCTCGCCGGCCGACTACCCGTCCCTGCACGGGGTGCCGCTCCCCGACGCGGGGGCGACCGCCCCGCAGGGCGCGAACACCGGCTGGTCGCCCCCACCACCCGCACTCCCGGGCCACCCACCGGCCGCAGTCCCGGGGCCCTCACCTGCCGCAGTCCCAGGATCGGCACCGGCCGCAGTCCCGGGGCCTCCGCCCACCGCAGTCCCGGGGCTTCCACCGGCCGTGGCCCCTGGGCCTCCGCATGCCGCCGCCTCGGACCACCCAGCGACCGGGGCCCCGGCCCATCCGCCGGTCGACGCCTCTGGTCCCCCACCGGTCACGACGTCGGGATGGGTGCCGGACGCCGCGGCCTGGGCACCGCCGACGCCCACCGCGCAGGCCACACCGGCCACGCCGAACACTCCCACGGGCCCGACGGTCCCGCCGGGCCCGGCCCCGAGCCCGAGCCCGACCTCAGGCGCGACCCCGAGCCCGACCTCTGGCCCGAGCCTGGGCCCGGGCATCGGCGCGGTCGGCCCGCCTGTCCCCGGCCCTGCCGGCGACCGTATGACGGTCGGGGTGGGCAGAGGTCCGTCGGCGGCCACCGGAGACGGCGTGCCCGCTCCTCGGGCTCCGCAGACCGGGCCCGCCCGGGTCGACCTCGACATGCCGTTCAGCCTCGACCAGCCGGCCGTACCCGTTCCGGTGGCGTCCCCGCAGCCCGTGGGCACCGCCCGGACCGACACGGGTCCGGGCGAGCCGGACCAGGGGTTCGCCAAGCGGCAGGACAATGCCTCGCCGGCCCCCACGGCCGACGCCTTCCCGGGTGGTCGGCTGTCGCCCCACGGCGCGGCGCCCGGGCCCGGCGGATCCGCCGGGGCTGACGGCCTTCGCCGGACCGGCGACGCCCCGACGGCCGGCTCGCCGACGATGGGCGGGAACGGAACCGGCGACATGACCAACGGCAGTCCGGCGAATGGCAGTACCGGCGGCCCGACGGATGACGGTGTCGGCGGCCCGGCGAACGGCAGTGCCGGCGGCCCCACGCGCGGGGATGCCGACGGTTCCACGAACGGCGGTCCCGGCAGCACCGCGAATGACGGTGCCGAGAGTCCCGCGAATGACGGTGCCGATGGTCCCGCGAACGGGGGTGCCGGCGGCACGGCGACGGGCGGCGGCCAGACCAACGGCGGCGGGGTGCGGATGCCGGCCGAGTCGCCGTGGGCGCAGCCGCCGCAGCGGCCGGCCACGGCGACCGTCGAGCCCGGGCCGGGACCCGGCGCGACCGATCCCGCGCCCACGCACCAGGGCGCCGCGCTCCGACCGACCCTTCACCTTCAGCAACCGGCCCAGCCAGGCCCGGCCGACCAGGCCCTCCCGCCGCCGGGTCCGGCCGACCAGGGCCCACTCCGGCAGGCCCCGCCCCAGGCGGGTGCGCCCCAGGTGCCGTTCCCGCGCGATTCGGCTGGACAGGGCGTGCCGGTCGGCCCCACGCCGAGCCCTGCGCCGAGCCCTGGACGCGACGCGGCGACGCCACAGCAGAGCTTCGGTGCCGACCCGGTGGCGGCACAGCGGTCCGCGCCGCCCGTGCCCTACCCGGCGCAACAGGGCGGGACCCCGCCCGGGCCGTACCCGCCCGGCTGGTATCCGCCCGGCTGGTATCCGCCGCCCTGGCAGCAGGCCGCCCCGGTGGGCCACGCCCCGGCGCCGCAGCAGGCGTACCAGCCGGCGGAGGGGGTCACCGCGGTGCCGCCGGCACAGCCCGACCCGAACTGGCGCCCGGCGATCACCGACCCGCCGACAGCCGAGGACTTCGCGCGCCGCCGGCAGGTCCGGCCCGCCGACCCGGTGGCCACGATGGGCGTACGGGCGGTGGCCAACCGGATGGGGCTGCGGCTGCCGCCAGGGCGGCACGAGCAGGAGATGCGGCGGGACATCGAGACGGTACGCCGCAACTTCGGCGGGCTGCGCCAGGTGACCGTGGTGAACCCGAAGGGCGGCGCCGGCAAGACGGTGGCCATCCTGCTGCTGGCGATGACGTTCGGCCAGAAGCGCGGCGGCTACGTGCTGGCCTGGGACAACAACGAGACTCAGGGCACCCTCGGGATGCGCGCCCAGCAGGACTTCCACTCCCGTACGGTGCGGGACATGCTGCGGGACCTGGACCAGTTCCAGGGCGCGCACGGGCGGGTCGGCGACCTGTCGCAGTACGTCCGCTCGCAGGGCGAGGGGATGTTCGACGTCCTCGCCTCGGACGAGTCGGCCACGGGCGGCGAGATGCTCACCGCCGCGGCCTTCGCCGAGATCCGCGAGGTGGTCAGCCGGTTCTACAAGTTGATTTTCGTGGACACGGGCAACAACGTCCGGGCCCAGAACTGGCAGGCCGCCATGGACGCCACCGACCAGTTGGTGGTCACCATGTCGGCCCGCAACGACTCGGCGGAGACGGCCGCCCGGATGCTCGACCATCTGGAGCAGAGCGGCCGGCAGCGGCTGGTACGGCAGGCGGTCACCGTGGTCTCCATGCCGCCGTCACGCAAGGAGATCGACCTGCCGGCGATCCAGGAGCACTTCGCGGCGCGCACCCGGGCGGTGCTGCTCGCGCCGTACGAGCGGCTCATCGACACCGGCGAGCCGATCCGGTACGGAGGGCTCTCCGCGGCCACCCGGGACGCCTGGCTGAAGATCGCCGCCGCCGTCGCGGAAGGGCTGTAGCCACTCGTTAGGCGCGGCGGGATGGTGGGTTCGGACGAGCCGACGGCCGGCGGGACTGACGCCGTGCCGGCCGTCGGCTCGGACGTCAGTTGCTGGCGAGCGCGTCCGCGGCGGCCGGGTCGCAGTCGCGGAGGAACTGGGCGCAGCGGGCCGCCTCGTCCGCCTCGCCGATCTCGTCGGCGGCCCGGGACAGCACGTAGAGGCAGCGCAGGAAACCCTGGTTCGGCTCGTGCGACCACGGCACCGGACCGAATCCCTTCCAGCCGCTGCGGCGCAGCTGGTCCAGGCCCCGGTGGTAGCCGGTGCGCGCATAGGCGTACGCCGGGATGACCTGGCCGGCGGCGAAAGCCCGCGCGGCCAGCGCACCCCAGCCGGCGCTGTAGGTCGGGAAGCGCGCCGCCACCTGGGCGTACGCCTCGTCGCTGCCGGCCTGCTCGGCGGCGCCCAGGGCGGCGTCGGCCTCGTCGTGCGCGGGGAGGAGAGTGGCCGGTGGTTCCGGCAACAGGTTCTGCATCGCCCCATTCAACCCGCTTCGCCCCTGGGCGCGCGAGGGGGTTGGGCGAGCCGACTGGCTGAACGGCTGAGGAGTTGGTCACGCCTGCGGCCCATGCCCCGGGCCGATGCTTTCGACTACAACTATTGGTCGGGAGCCTCCCCAGGACCCGGTACCGCGGGAGCCCGGTGGTCACGGCCGCCGGGCTCCCATCGGTCCAGCGCAGGGGAAGAGCCCACAGGTTTGGCCGGTTGACCCGGCGGGGCAGGATGGCCAGGGTGCCGACCCCACCTCCCGCGGACGTCATCGAGCCGCACACCTGCACCGACGAGATCGAGACCCGCGCCGAGTTCGACCGGCGGCTGACCACCGGCAGCCTCGTCGGGCTGACCGTGCAGGGGCTACGGCTCGACCTCGATCCCGTCCCCGACCTCACCGCCGTCGAGGTGACCGGCACCCTCTTCGTGGGGTGCCGCTTCGCCTCCCGGGAGGTCGGCGCCGACCTGGTCCGGCGCGGCGCGAACGTGGTGCCGCCGTTCTCCGGGCTGCCCTACCCGACCCAGCCGTCCCACCTCTACACCCCGGAGGAGCTGGCCGCCGGCTTCGCCGAGGGCGGGTTCGCCGGGATGTACGACACCCGCGTCTACGAGCACTTCCGGGCGCACGGCGGGGCGCTGCCGGACGTCCGGGAGGCGCTCGGTCAGCGGCTGCACGACCACGGCGTGGACAACGCGCTGGCCGACGCCACCCGCGCCTGGCTGGCCACCCACGGGCCGCAGTCGGTGGTCGGCATCATGGGCGGGCACGCGGTGCCGCGCGGCAGCGCGCCGTACCGGATGGCGGCGGTGCTGGGCTGGGAGCTGGCGCGGGCCGACCGGCTGGTGGTGACCGGCGGCGGCCCCGGCGTGATGGAGGCCGCCAACCTCGGCGCCCACCTCGCGCTGCGGCCGGTCGAGGACCTGGACGCCGCGATCGACCTGCTGGCCGGGGCCCCGGACTTCACCGACCACGACCGCTACACGGCGGCGGCGTTGCTGGTCCGGGAGCGCTACGGCCAGCCGGTGGTGCCGCCCCGGCCCCGGGACGCCGACACCGGCAGCGTGTCCCGCGCCGACTCGGCCGCGCTGGCCGCCGGCGACGTGGACTGGGCGCGCGCGGGCGGGCTGGCCATCCCCACCTGGCTGTACGGGCACGAGCCGGCGAACCTGTTCGCGGGGCGGATCGCCAAGTACTTCTCCAACGCCATCCGCGAGGACACCATCCTGCGGCTGGCCCGGGGCGGGATCGTCTTCGCCCCCGGCCGGGCGGGCACGGTGCAGGAGGTGTTCCAGGCCGCCACGAAGACCTACTACGGCACCGACGGGGCCAGCGGCGCGTACGTCTTCCTGGACCGCGCGTACTGGACGGACGAGCTTCCGGTGGAGTCGCTGCTGCGGCCGCTGCTGGGCGCCTCGCCGTTCGGCGACCTGTCGTCCTCCGTGCACCTCACCGACGACGTCCACGAGGCGGTCCGGGTGCTCACCACCGGTTAGGAAGGGCACCTTCCTATCGCATTCCGATGTGCAAGGTGCCCTTCCTAACCAAAGCGACGGCCGGCCCCCGGGTGGGGAGCCGGCCGTCGGCGGTACAGGTCAGCGCGTCACTTGGCCAGCGTGGTGCCGGTCGAGCGCAGGTGCTCGCAGGCCTCCGCCACGCGGGCGGCCATGCCGGCCTCGGCGGCCTTGCCCCAGACCCGCGGGTCGTACTGCTTCTTGTTGCCGACCTCGCCGTCCACCTTGAGCACGCCGTCGTAGTTGCGGAACATGTGGTCCGCGACGGGCCGGGTGAAGGTGTACTGGGTGTCGGTGTCGATGTTCATCTTCACCACGCCGTAGTCCAGCGCCTCGCGGATCTCGGACAGCAGCGAGCCGGAGCCGCCGTGGAAGACCAGGCTGAGCGGCTTCTCCTTGCCGTACTTGGCGCCGACCGCCTCCTGGATCTGGTTGAGGATCTCGGGGCGGAGCTTGACGTTGCCCGGCTTGTAGACGCCGTGCACGTTGCCGAAGGTCAGCGCCGCCATGTAGCGGCCCTTCTCGCCCAGGCCGAGCGCCTCGACCATGGCCAGGCCGTCCTCGACGGTGGTGTAGAGCTTGTCGTTGATGGCGTTCTCGACGCCGTCCTCCTCGCCGCCGACCACGCCGACCTCGATCTCAAGGACGATCTTGGCCTCGGCGGCCCGGTCGAGCAGCTCGGCGGCGATCTGCAGGTTCTCCGCCACGGGCACGGCCGAGCCGTCCCACATGTGCGACTGGAACAGCGGCTCCTGGCCGGCGGCCACCCGCTCCTTGGAGATCTGCATGAGCGGCCGGACGAACTTGTCCAGCTTCTCCTGCGGGCAGTGGTCGGTGTGCAGGGCGATGTTGACCGGGTACTTCTTGGCCACCTCGTGCGCGTACGCGGCGAACGCCACCGCGCCGGTGACCATGTCCTTGACGGAGGGGCCGGAGAGGTATTCCGCACCACCGGTCGAGACCTGGATGATGCCGTCGCTCTCCGCGTCGGCGAAGCCCTTCAGCGCCGCGTTCAGGGTCTGCGAGGACGTCACGTTGATCGCGGGGTACGCGTACCGGCCGGCCTTGGCGCGGTCCAGCATCTCCGCGTAGGTCTCGGGGGAAGCGATGGGCATGTCGAACGCTCCTTACTTACCGCTGTCGGCCGTCACCGGCCGCTGTTGTCCCTGGGTGCGCCGGACCGCGCTGTCCACCGTCGGCAGTATCCCGTAGAAGACCGGTGCCGGCACAACCGACCCGGTACGCGCCCGGTCCCTGGCCACCGCCCCGCCGCCCCTCCCACCTGTCGGGCTCGGAAGACGCCGATCAGCCAGGTCGCCACGGCCAGCATGACGGCACCCCGGGACGCGGCCGCGCGACGGCGGTGGTCGCCGACCGGATCAGGAAGCCCACCGTCCCATCCTGGCACCGGGGGCGGCGGCCGGTGGGTCGATTCGGTCGACTCGGCTTCCGAGCGGCGGGCGGGCGCAACCCGTACGGTGTGTGGGGAACTGTCCGCTGAGATCCCGGGAGGGACTGATATGGGTCAGCCCGAAGAGGACTTCGCACCCAGCGACCACCTCAGCCCCGAGGAACGCGACATGGAGGCGGAGCCGGCCGACGCGATCGAGCAGGCCGCCGCGATCGACCCCGGCGACGCCGACACCGAGCCGCACCGTGGCCTGGAGGTCGACGACTGGGACGCGATGGAGCAGGCGCGGGTGGTCGCCGCCGACGAGGACGACTACCGCTGAGCCGTACGTGGGCCGTACGTGGGCCGGACGCCGCCGGACGACCCCGGCGGCGTCCGGCCCCCGCGTCAGCGGGTGCGGTTGACCCGTTCCGGATGCCGCGCCGCCCACTGCGCCAGCCGGTCCTCGCGCAGCGCCGCGAGGAACTCCGGAGCTTCCTCCGGGTCCGGTGTCAGCCGCCGGCCGAGGCCCTCCGGCGGCCCGACCGGGAGACTGAGCCCGACCGGGTCGACGGACGCCAGACCCGGAAGCACCCGCAGCAGGTCCACGAGAGACGGGCCGCCGGCGTCGACGAGGGCGAGGAGCCTGACCGGGCTGGTCAGCACCCCCTGTTCACCTGCCCGACGGATCAGCCCGGCGGCGAAGATCTGCGCGTGCCGTCCCGGTCGAGACCGCCCTCGGGCAGTCCCCGCCGCTGTCGCAGCAGGTCAACGGAGGCGGCACCGTCGAGCCGCTGGGTCGCCGGTCAGCATGACCGCGTACCGCAGCAGCGCGGCCAGCCGTGAGTCGGCGAATTCCTCGTACGTCACTGCACCTCCCGGGCTCCTGCCCCTGATGACGGATCCGGGCGATCGGAACGTTGCGGCGGTCCTGGGCAGCCGTTCGGTCGATGTTCGGCCGTCGCCGGCGAGGCGGGCAGCGAGGATGCTCAGGGATTTCTAGGATTTACTGACCGCTCCGGGCATCGCACGGGAGGAACCCCCACATGCTCACGCACTCCACCCGGCGGTGGCTGGCCGGGCTGGGCGTCGCAGGCGCGCTGGTCGCAGCCTCCGCCATTCCCGCCTCCGCCGCTCCGACCGGGAGCCTCAAGCTCAGTGCCAACGACGTGATCGTCGCCCCCGGCGGCGCGACGAAGTGGGTGACCCTCTCCGCCCTCGGCATCGAGTGGTCCGACGACATCGTCGTGAAGGTGGACCGGAGCGAGGTCGCCGGGTTCGCCGACGTGCGGAGCACCGCCCCCGCCGGCGTCTGCACCGAGGCCGGCGTGATCCTGACGTGCAGGGTCCCCGACCTCGGCGATGGTGACCCGCCCGTGCAGGTCGAGCTGTCGGTGCGGGCGAAGGACGGCGCCAGGCCGGACCAGGAGGGCGAGCTGGCGTTCACCGTCACCGCGCCCGGTTCCGGTTCCGGCAGTTTCCGCTCGACCGTCGCCGTCGGTGAGGGTGTGGATCTCGCCGCCGCCTATTCGTTGAAGCTGACCGGTGCCCCGGGCGGCACGCTCAAGGCCCCGCTCACCCTGGAGAACCGGGGCGAGACGGCCGCCCGCGGTGCGGTGCTGTTCGTCTCCGCCGGCTACGGGCTCCGCCCCTCGCAGCGATACGAGAACTGCCGGTACGCCAGCGGCGCGTTCGGGGCCAACCCGTTCGTCTGCACGTTCGACACCGTCATCGCGCCGCACGAGGCCGCCGCGCTCGACTCCAGCTTCGGCTTCACCGTGCCGGCCGACAGTTGGGCTCCCGCCGCCTACTCCGGCTCCGCGTTCTGGTTCACCCCGGCGGACTGGAAGGAGTACAAGGCCCACACGAACGTGGATGACGATCTCGGGCCGGGGGGCACCGACGGCAAGCTCGAACTGCGGCCCGTCACCACGCGTCGTTCGGCGCAGACCGATGTCGACCCGTACGACAACCAGACGTGGATCGAGCTCCAGGTGACCGGCGACCAGCGGGCCGACGTGGCGGCGCTCGGGGCGAAGGTGGACGCCCGGGTGGGCAGGACCGTCCCGGTGACCTTCGGTTACGTCAACCACGGCCCGGCGGCGGTCGGCATCGGAAGCCGCCCGGACGTCATGGTCTCGACCACCGTCACGCTGCCGAAGGGTGTCACCGCCGTACGCGCCCCGAAGACCTGCGTCAGCAACGCGAGCGGCGAGGGTGAGCCGGGCGAGCCGGGAGCCTCGGCCTATCGATGCTCCCTGACCGGCCGGGTCGGCAAGGGCGAGAAGGTGGAGTTCGCCTTCACGCTGCGCATCGACAAGGCCGGCAGCCACACCGGTGAGGTGCGGCTGCACATCAGCGACGAGAACCCGACCAACGACACCGCCAGGATCCTGGTGAACGCGACCGGCGGCCAGGGCGGCGGGAACGACGACGGTGACGGCGGCACCCTGCCGATCACCGGCGGGTCCACCGGCCTGATCGCCGGCGTCGGCGGGCTGCTGCTCGTCGCGGGCGTGGGCGGCTACGTGCTGACCAGGCGCCGCAGGACCCGCTTCGTCGCCTGATCGACCCGGATCGCGGGAAAACGGGACGACGCAAGATCGAAGACACTGGGACCATGGGCGCGTGCTGCTCACCCTGACCACCACGCACCAGCCGGCGACCGACCTCGGGCACCTGCTGGTCAAGCACCCCGACCGCACGCACGCCTTCGACGTGCCGGTCGGCACCGCGCACGTGTTCTACCCGCAGGCGGACGAGCAGCGTTGCACCGCCGCCCTGCTGCTCGACGTCGACCCGCTGCGCCTGGCCGGCGCGCGGGGCCGCGGCCGGCAGCAGGCGCCGACCCCGGACAGCTTCACCCTCGGGCGGTACGTCAACGACCGGCCCTACGCGGCGTCCAGCCTGCTCTCCTCCGCGCTGTCGAAGGTGTACCGCTCGGCTCTGCGCGGCGAGTCCCGCGAGCGCCCCGAGCTGGCCCGTACGCCGATCCCGCTGGAGGTGCGGGTGCCGGTGCTGCGCTGCCGGGGCGGCGCGGACGTGGCGGTCCGGATGTTCGGCCCGCTCGGCTGGGCGGTGACCGCCGCCCCGATCCCGCTCGACGAGCGGCACCCGGACTGGGGCGACAGCCGGTACGTCGACCTGACGCTGACCGGCACGCTGCGCGTCGCCGACGCGCTCAACCACCTCTACGTCCTGCTGCCGGTGCTGGACGACGCCAAGCACTACTGGGTCGCCCCGGACGAGGTCGACAAGCTACTGCGGGCGGGCGAGGGCTGGCTGGCCGACCACCCGGAACGCGACATGATCACCCGCCGCTACCTGGCGCACCGGCGGGCGCTGGCCGGCCTAGCCCTGGCCCGCCTGGCCGAGCGACGCCCGACCGACGAGCCGGCCGCCGACGGGGCGACCGGGGACGAGGCGACCGGGGACGGCACGACCGCGGACGGGGCGACCGGGGAGGGCGGGCGGGTCTCGGCCCGCCGGGCGTCACTGGCCGCACGCCGGCGGGAGGCGGTGCTCGGCGCGCTCGCCGGTGCGGGTGCGTGCCGCGTGCTGGATCTCGGCTGCGGCGGCGGCGCCCTGCTCGCCGCGTTGGTCGGCGACCGCCGGTTCACCGAGATCGTGGGCACCGACGTGTCCACGCACGCGCTGGCCCTGGCCGCCCGGCGGCTGCGGCTGGACCGGCTGCCCGAGCGGCAGCGGGACCGCATCCGGCTCTGGCAGTCGGCGCTGACCTACCGGGACGACCGGCTGCGCGGGTACGACGCGGCGGTGCTGATGGAGGTGATCGAGCACGTCGATCCGCCCCGGCTGCCGGCGTTGGAGGACGCCGTGCTCGGTCACGCCAACCCGGCGACGGTCGTGGTGACCACGCCGAACGCCGAGTACAACGTCCGCTACGAGGGGCTGCCCGCCGGGCGGTTCCGGCACGCCGACCACCGCTTCGAGTGGACCCGCGCGGAGTTCGCCGCCTGGGTCGACCGGGTGTCCACCACGTACGGCTACACCGCCGCGATCAGCGGGGTCGGCGACGACGATCCCGAAGTCGGCGCCCCCACCCAGCTCGTCGTGCTGACCCGGAAGGAGAACCCGTGACCACCCTCGACATCCCCGAGCTGGCCCTGGTCGCACTCGTCGGCGTCTCCGGCTCCGGCAAGTCCACCTTCGCGCGCCGGCACTTCGCGCCCAGCCAGGTGCTCTCCTCGGACACGTTCCGGGCGATGGTCGCCGACGACGAGAACGACCAGTCCGCCTCCGCCGACGCCTTCGACGCGCTGCACCACGTCGCCGCCACGCGGCTGCGCCGGGGCCGGCTCACGGTGGTCGACGCGACAAACCTCCAGCCGCACGCCCGGGCGGGCCTGGTGCGGGTGGCCCGCGAGCACGACGTGCTGCCGGTGGCCGTCGTGCTGGACGTGCCCGAGGCGCTGGCGTGGGAACGCACCGAGGGCCGCGCCGACCGCACCTTCAACCGGCACGTGCTCGCCCGGATGCAGCGCGACCTGCGTCGGGCGTACAAGCTGTTGGCCCGGGAGGGCTTCCGCAAGGTGCACGTGCTGCGCGGCGTCGAGGAGATCGACGCCGCCGAGATCCGCTACGAGAAGCTGTTCAACGACCGGCGCGAGCTGACCGGGCCGTTCGACATCGTCGGGGACGTGCACGGCTGCCGCGCCGAGCTGGAGGCACTGCTCGTCCGGCTCGGCTGGGAGCTGCGCCGCGACGAGCGGGGCCGGCCGGTGGACGCGACGCACCCGTCGGGGCGTACCGCCGTCTTCGTCGGTGACCTGGTGGACCGCGGCCCGGACTCCCCCGGCGTGCTCCGCCTGGTGATGGGCATGGTCGCCGCCGGGCACGCGATCTGCGTGCCCGGCAACCACGAGCAGAAGCTGCTGCGCCGGCTGCGCGGCCGCGAGGTGCGGCTCACCCACGGACTGGCCGAGACGATGGAGCAGCTAGCGGCCGAACCGGACTCCTTCGTGGCCGAGGTGGCGGGCTTCATCGACGGCCTGACCAGCCACTTCGTGCTCGACGGCGGCCGGCTGGTGGTCGCGCACGCCGGGCTGAAGGAGGCGTACCAGGGCCGCGCGTCGGGCCGGGTGCGCTCCTTCGCGCTGTACGGCGAGACCACCGGCGAGACCGACGAGTACGGGATGCCGGTGCGCTACCCGTGGGCGCGGGAGTACCGGGGTTCGGCGATGGTGGTCTACGGGCACACGCCGGCCGCCGTGCCGGAGTGGGTGAACAACACCATCTGCGTCGACACCGGCTGTGTCTTCGGCGGCCGGCTCACCGCGCTGCGCTACCCGGAGAAGGAGCTGGTCTCGGTGCCGGCGGAGCGGGAGTGGTACGCCCCGGTCCGCCCGCTGGCCGCCGCGCCGGCCCGGCCCGACCAGGTGCTGGAGCTGACCGACGTGACCGGCCGACGGCACGTCGAGCACCCGTACGGGTCGCTGACCGTGCCGGCGGAGAACGCGGCCGCCGCGCTGGAGGTGATGAGCCGCTTCGCGGTCGACCCGCGCTGGCTGGCCTGGCTGCCGCCGACGATGGCGCCCTGCTCGACGGCGACGGCCGGCGGCTTCCTGGAGCACCCGGCGCAGGCGTTCGCCGACTACCGCGCGGCGGGCGTGGACCGGGTGGTCTGCGAGGAGAAGCACATGGGCTCGCGGGCCGTGGTGCTGGTCTGCCGGGAGCCCGACGGCGGGCCCTTCGGCCCGGGCGGCGGGGTGGTGCACACCCGCACCGGCCGCCCGTTCTTCGGCGCACCGCTCGACACCGAGCTGCTCGACCGGGTGCGCGCGGCGGTCGGCGGGGCGGGGCTCTGGGACGAGCTGGGGACCGACTGGCTGCTGCTCGACTGCGAGCTGCTGCCCTGGTCGGCGAAGGCGGGCGGCCTGATCCGCGAGCAGTACGCCGGGGTCGGCGCCGCCGGCCGGGCCGTCCTGCCGGCGGCGCTCGCCGCGCTGGAGGCGGCGGCCGGGCGGGGCCTGCCGGTGGGCGAGCTGCGTGACCGGATGGCCCGTCGCCGCGACGAGATCCTGGCCTACTCGGACGCCTACCGGGCGTACGTGGGGCCGACCGACGGGCTGCGCGGCGTGACCCTGGCCCCGTTCGCGGTGCTGGCCGGCGCGAAGGCCAGCTACGCCGACCGGGACCACGGCTGGCACCTCGGGCTGGCCGACCGGCTCTGCGCCGCCGGCCCGGAGTTCTTCACACCGACGCGCCGCCAGGTCGTCGACCTGGCCGATCCGGCCGCCGAGGCGGCGGCCACCGAGTGGTGGCTGGCGCTGACGGCGGCCGGCGGCGAGGGCATGGTGGTGAAGCCGTACGCCGGCCCGGCCGCCCGGTCCGAGCGGGGTTCGCTGCTCCAGCCGGGCATCAAGTGCCGGGGCCGGGAGTACCTGCGGATCATCTACGGTCCCGGCTACGACGAGCCGGAGCAGTTGGCCGCGCTGCGCCGCCGGTCGTTGGGGCGCAAGCGGGGGCTGGCGCTGCGGGAGCACGGGCTGGGGCTGGCGGCGCTGGACGCGATGGTCGCCGGCGCTCCGCTGTGGCGCCGTCACGAGCTGGTCTTCGCGATCCTGGCCTGCGAGTCCGAGCCGGTCGACCCCCGGCTGTGACGACGCGCGACGGGTGACGGCGGTCGGCGGCGGCCGTCGCCCGTGACCGCCGGGCGGCGGCCGTCACCCGTCGCCGCCGGGCGTCGGCTGTCGGTGGCCGCGGGTATGGTCGCCGGCCATGACGTACGAGGCGTTCTACGAGCCGGCCGGCGGTGGTCGGTTCGGGTCGACGCCGGCGACCGCCGGCCCGTGGGATCCGGCCGCCCAGCACGCCGGCCCCCCGTCGGCCCTGCTCGCCCGGGCGCTCGCCGGTCACGACCCGGTCGACGGCCAGCTCCTCACCCGCGTGTCGGTGGACATCCTGCGCCCGGTGCCGGTGGCGGAGCTGACGCTGCGGGTCCGTACGGTCCGGGCCGGCCGCCGGATCACGCTGGTGGAGGGGGTCGCGGAGGCCGGCGGGCAGGAGGTGCTGCACGCCCGGGGCTGGCGCGTCCTGGCCCCGGCCGAGCCGACGCCCGCGACGGCCGACGACGGGCCACCGGTGCCGGGGCCGGACGCGGGCACCGAGCCGGAGCACTGGGCCGCCGCGCACTCCGCCGGCTACCTGTCGGCCATGCAGTGGCGTTTCGTCTCCGGCGCGTTCGTCGAGCCTGGCCCGGCCCGGGTGTGGGTACGGCCCCGGATCCCGCTGCTGCCCGGCGAGCCCGTCGGCCCTGCGGAGCTGGCGCTGCTGGTGGCGGACTCGGGCAGCGGGGTGAGTGCCCGGCTGGACCTGGCCCGGTGGCTGTTCGTGAACGTCGACCTGACGGTGACCCTGCACCGGCCGCCGCGCGGCGAGTGGCTCCTGCTCGACTCGGCCACCACGATCGGGCCGCACGGTTCGGGCGTGGCGGCGAGCCGGCTGGCCGACGCCGACGGCACCGTGGGTGGCGCCGTGCAGACGCTCGTCGTCGCACCCCGCTGAGGCGGCGCGGCGGGCCGGGCCCCGGTGCCGGATGTCACTGCCAGGCGGGGGGTGGCACCGCCTCGCGCGCTGTGACGTCGAGCACCGGGCCGGCCGGCGGCCACCTAGACTACGGACGTTCCGTCACCGACCGGCATACATCGGAGGTCGCCTCGTGCCGACGCCCACCACCACCCTGGCCCTGGGGCCGAGCTGGCTCGATCCAGAGGTGTTGATCTCGACGTTCGGGCTGATCGGCATCCTGGTGATCGTCTTCGCCGAGTCCGGCCTGCTGATCGGGTTCTTCCTGCCGGGCGACTCGCTGCTGTTCACCGCGGGGCTGCTCACCGCGGACGGGAAGTACATCACCTACCCGCTGTGGCTGGTCTGCCTGCTCATCACCATCGCGGCGATCGCCGGCGACCAGGTCGGGTACGCGTTCGGCCGCAAGGTCGGCCCGGCGCTGTTCCGCCGGCCGAACTCGAAGCTGTTCAAGCAGGAGAACGTGCTCAAGGCGCACGAGTTCTTCGAGAAGTACGGCGCGCGCTCCATCGTGCTGGCCCGCTTCGTGCCGATCGTGCGGACGTTCACGCCGATCGTGGCCGGGGTCAGCCGGATGAACTACCGCACGTTCGTGATCTACAACGTGATCGGCGGCGTGCTCTGGGGCACGGGCGTGACCGTGCTCGGCTATTTCCTCGGCCAGATCCCGTTCGTCAAGGCGAACATCGAGATGATCCTGATCGGCATCGTGCTGATCTCGGTGATCCCGATCGCCGTCGAACTGCTCCGGGCGTGGCTGGCCGCCAGGCGTGGCACCACCCCGCAGGAGCGGGCCGCCGCCGAGGAGGCGATCCGGGAGACCCGCGAGCACTACGGCAAGCACTGACCGACCGGCCGTCCGGTGCCACCCCCGGTGGGGGATGGCACCGGACGATCGGTGAAGGTCAGCGCGCCTTCTTGGTGGCGCGCTTGCGCGGCGGGGTCAGCAGATCGGCGATCGTGGCGATCGCCGACGGCACCAGCCGGTAGTACGCCCAGACACCGCGCTTCTCCCGCTCCAGCAAGCCGGCCTCGGTGAGGATACGCAGGTGGTGACTGACCGTCGGCTGCGAGAGGCCGAGGGGTGCGGTCAGGTCGCACACGCACGCCTCGCCCTCGGGCGCCGACTGGATCAGGCTGAGCAGCCGAAGTCGAGCGGGGTCGGCGAGGGCCTTGAGGACCCCCGCCAGACGCTCGGCATCGGCACGTTCGATCGGCTCGCCGGCAAGCGGCGAGATCTGAGGCATAGTCATTTCGGCCAACGCAGTTCCCACGTATTCCATCCTTCCACCAGCAGCATCGATCCGCCTGCATATCGGCGGATCCGAATCGGCAGACTTTTACGCCACAAGGCCGAGGTCAGCCAACGTATAGGCCGCTCGATACGGCAATCCGGCGGCTCGCACCGCGTCGCCGGCGCCTCGATCAACAATAACCGCCACACCCACGATCTCGGCCCCGACCTCGCGAAGGGCCTCGACCGCCGTCAACACACTTCCCCCGGTGGTGGAAGTGTCCTCCACCGCCAACACCCGCCGGCCGGCCACGTCCGGCCCTTCGATCCGACGCTGGAGACCGTGCGTCTTACCCGCCTTGCGGACCACGAACGCGTCCACCGGACGGTCGGTCCCGGACGCGGCGTGCACCATCGACAGCGCCACCGGGTCGGCGCCCAGGGTCAGCCCGCCCACCGCGTCGTACTCCCAGTCGGCCGTCAGGTCACGCATCACGCGCCCCACCAACGGAGCGGCCTGGTGATGGAGCGTGACGCGACGTAGATCGACGTACCAGTCGGCCTCGCGGCCTGAGGAGAGCACCACCCGGCCGTGGACCACCGCCAGGTCAGTGATGAATTTACGCAGGTCGTCGTGGTCCCCCATGCCGATAGAGGGTACTGCTCAAGTCTGGGAGTCGTGTGCGGGGTCCACCGGGATCAGCCCTGGGGACGACCGGCGGGTGGCGATGGCCGGCTACGCTGAGCGACCGTTCAGCCGGACATATCGGACGATCGACGGAGGTCGACGGGATGAGCCGGCCCCGACCCGCCGCTCAGCCGCCGTCGCGGCCGATCCGGCCCCGGGTGTCCCGGGACACCGCCTCCAGCAGCCGCCGGGGCGCGTGCCGCAGCCCCGCCACGGCGAGCTTGTACTTCCACGCGGGAACGCTGACCAGCTTGCCTTTCCGCAGGTCACGCAGGGCTTCGTCGACCACGTCGTCGGCCCGCAGCCACATCCACTCCGGCGTCTTCGACATGTTGATGCCGGCGCGCTCGTGGAACTCCGTACGCGTGTAGCCGGGGCAGAGCGCCATCACGCGTACGTCGAAGGGCCGGGCGGACTGGCCGACGGACTCGCTGAAGTTGGTGACCCACGCCTTGCTGGCGGAGTATGTCGAACCCGGCATGACCGCGCCGAACCCCGCCACCGAAGAGACATTTATCACTGCCCCACGGCGCCGCTCGGTCATCGGACGCAGGGCCGCGAGGGTCAGCCGCATCACGGCGTGCACGTTGAGCCGCAGCAGCCGCGCCTCGTCCTCGGCGGACGAGCGCAGGAACGGGGTGTTCAGGCTGATCCCGGCGTTGTTGACCAGCAGCTCGATCGGCGGGCCCTCGGCCAGCCGCCGCTCCACCGTCGCGCAACCGTCGTCGGTGGACAGGTCGGCCGGGATCGTCTCGACCTCCCGGCCGTGCCGCCCGGTCAGCTCCGCGGCCGTCGCGGCCAGCCGGTCCGCGTCCCGGGCCACCAGCACCAGGTGCCAACCGTCGGCGGCCAGCCGGCGGGCGAAGGCGGCACCGATGCCGGCGGTCGCTCCGGTGATCAGGGCCCGCCGCTCGCTGGCCGACTGGTCGAGCGTCACGGGCGGTCCTCACTCGGCGGGTACGGGGGCGCGGGCGGCTGGTGCGGGGGCTGGACGGGTGACGGCGCGGGGTGCTGCGGGGCGGACGACGCGGGCCGCGGACGGAACCAGGCGCCCGCCGCCGGCAGTGCCAGCAGCACGGCTACCACAAGGTAACCGAGCACCTGGCCGACGGAAAGCCCCGCGCCCAGCGGAATCCACCAGGACGGGTAGGCGTCGGCGAGGAGGCCGAGGAGTTCGGCCCTCGGCCGCTCGTCCTCGCCCGACCCGAGCGGAGTGGCGCGCTGCCCGACCAGCAGCGCGAGCCCGCAGCACCCGGCGATCAGCCCCAGCCCGGAGACCACCCAGATCGCGGTGCGGGCGCCGTCCCGGCCGGCCCGCAGGCCGAGGGCGAGAGCGGCGAGGAGCAGCCCCGCGAGCAGGCTCACCACCGCCGTCAGCACGGTGGACACGCCCAGCAGGGTGACCGTCCCGTCGATCTGGTCCGGGAGTGCCGAGGTGTCCGTCGCGGCGGCACGGAACCGGTCGACGGTGCCGCCCCGGGTCGCCACACCGGCGGCGGCGTACGCGAGGGCGGCGACCGCCATCAGCGCCAGCAGCGCCACGGCCGCCGTGACGACGGCCGGACGGCGGGCCGGTGCCCGATCGGGGTGCGACACGACGAGTCCCTCCGGTAGGCGTCGGGTTGCAACCTACTCGGAGGGACCGTCGGCGTCGCTGTTATCGACCCGTCAACTCACCGGCGGCGGGGTCGGTCCGGGACGGTCCGACCCGGGCTGCTCGCCACCCGGGTTCGACCCCGGCTGGCCCGGCTGGTCCCCGCCGTACGGCGTGGACGGCGGCTGGTCGCCCGCGGCCGGCGGGTAGCCCGGCTGGTCGGACGACTGCGGCTGGCCGGGCGTCGGCGGGTAGCCCGGCGTGGGCGGGTAGCCGGGCTGGCCGGACTGCGGGTAGCCGGGCTGGCCACCGGACTGCGGGTAGGCCGCACCCGGGACCGGCGGCTCCCAGCCCTGCTTCGGCTTGCGGAAGAACTCGTTGGCCTTCGGCAGCGCCAGCAGGATCAGCGCGGCGAGCAGCGCGAGCAGCCCGAGCACGCTGAGCAGCGTGGTGACCGGGGTGAACCAGCCGGGCAGCGCCTCGTCGAGGCGGCGCTGGATCTCCTCCGGGCTCGGCGCGTCGCCGGTCGTCTGACCGGTGCCCATGCCGCCGCCCACTCCGCTGACCAGTCCGCCGCCCGTGCAGCAGACCATGATGCCGCCGATCACCCAGGTGGTGATCCGCGAGCCGTTGCTGCCCCGGTTGTTGAACACCCCGAGCACGGCCAGCACGACCGCGAGCAGGAGCACGAAGACAGCGCCACCGATGGTGATCATGGTGGTGATGTCGGCCAGGTTCTGCGTGCCGTTGGCGTCGGTGCCCCGGTACGCCTCGTCGAGCACCTCCGAGATGGTGCCGACGGTGGAGAGCGTGATGATGAGGCCGATCAGCTGCGTGAGCGCGAACAGCCACAGCAGATACGTGGATATGGTCACCACACCCGGCCGGGTGCGGGCCGGCGTGTTGTGGGAATCGACCATGATTCTCCTTCCCTAGATCGCGGTCACACCGTATCCAGGTCGAGCCAGTCCGGCACGTCAGACGGGCGTTGACCCGCCGGGACGGCGGCGATCGCGGGCCACGGGCGGCACCTCAGTAGCCGCGCCACTCCGCGCGGGCGTACTCCAGCACGTGGGGCTGGAGCAGGGTGGAGGCCGGCACGTCCACCCGGGCCCGATCGGCGGGGAAGGACCCGGCGGCGGAGAGCGTCGCCGCGTCGAGGAAGCGCAGCGCGGGCGCGTCCGGCGGCAGGGCCAGGGCGGGCGCGGTCGGGCCGGGGGCCGCCAGCAGGAAACCCCAGTCGCCGAAGGACGGCACGTCCACGTGGTACGGCGTGGTGGCGAAGCCCGCCTCGCGCAGCGACGCCTCGATCGACCAGTACGACCGGGGCGCGAAGTACGGCGAGCCGGACTGCACCACCAGCCGCCCGCCCTCGGCCAGCACCGCCCGTACCAGCGCGTAGAACTCGACCGTGTAGAGCTTGGCGGTGGCCGTCTCGTCGGGGTCGGGCAGGTCGGCCACGACCGCGTCGAACCGGTCGGGGGCGGTACGCAGCCAGGCGAACGCGTCGGCGTGCACCACCCGGACCCGGGGGTCGTCGAGCGCCCCGCCGTTGAGCCGGCGCAGCTGCGGCTCGCTGCGGGCCAGCGCCACCACCGCCGGGTCCAGGTCCACCACCGTGATCCGCCGGACGTCCGGGTAGCGCAGCAGCTCGCGTACGGCGAGCCCGTCCCCGGCGCCCAGCACCAGCACCTCGCCGCGCGGGCCGTTCAGCACCGGATGCACCAGCGCCTCGTGGTAGCGGTACTCGTCGACCGAGCTGAACTGGAGGTCGCCGTTGAGGAAGAGCCGCAGGTCGGTGCCGGCGCGGCCGGTCTCGGCGACCGAGCGGGTCAGCACGATCTCCTGGTAGCGGCTGCGCTCGGAGTGCACCACCGGATCCCGGTAGAGCTGCTGGCGGGCGGTCAGCTCGAAGTCGTGCGCGGTCACCCACGCGTACCCGAGGCTGAGGAAGACCACGACGCTGCCGGCGCCGAGCGCGACGCGCGCCCGGCGGCTCAGCTCCCGCCGGAAGACCGTGCAGATCAGCGCGAGCCCGGCGACGGCGTTCACCGCGCCGACCACCAGCGCGCCCTTGAGCAAACCGAAGACCGGCAGCAGCAGGAACGGGAAGGCCAGCCCGCCGAGCAGCGCGCCGACGTAGTCGGCGGCGAACAGGTCCGCCACCGCGCTGCCGGCCGCCTGCTCCCGGATGCGTTGCAGCAGCACCATCAGCAGCGGGATCTCCGCGCCGATCAGCAGGCCGAGCACGAAGGCGGTGGCGACCAGCGCCGGGCCGTAGAGGTCCAGCCACGCGAAGGCCGCGTAGAGGCCGAGCACGGAGAGGCCACCGAGCAGGGCCAGGGCCAGCTCGATCGCGGCGAACGCGGGGGCGGACCGGGGCTGCAGGGGCTTGGCGGCGAGCGCCCCCACGCCCATCGCGAACACCATCACGCCGAGCACGATCGACGCCTGCCCGACCGTGTCCCCGATCAGGTAGCTGCCCAGGGCGACGAGGGCCAGCTCGTAGACCAGGCCGCAGGCGGCACAGACGAAGACCGCGACGAGCACCGCCGCGCGGGACAGCCGCCACCGCGCGGGCGGTGCCGGCGCGTCGACGGTCACCGGCCCTCCGGCGTACGCCTGGGGTCCCGCGCGGCGGCCTGCCGGGCGACCCTGAAGTCCCGCATCCCGGCCCCCGCCTGTGCCTGCCGCTGGGCCTCTTCGCGGCGTTGCCGGCCGCGCTGCCAGAAGCCGACGGCGAACAGCAGCGCGGTGAACAGCAGCAGGCCGACCGCGGCGAGCAGGTAGCCCCAGCGGTCCCGCCAGAGGTCGCTACCGGCGTCCGGCAGCGGTGGCGTGTCGGCCGTCGCGGCCGCCGGGGTCGCAGCCGGCTCCACCACCCCCGCCTCCGCGGCGAGCAGCGGCAGCGAGACGGCGGCCCGGGTGACGGCCCAGCCCGGCTCGTCGACGAAGGTGTCCTCGGTCAGCCCGAGCCGCTCCAGCCCGCTCTGCATCCGCAGCCGGGCGGTGGCGGAGACGTCGTCGGAGGTCTCCACCGTGATGCGGGCGAAGTCGTTGCTCTCGCTGCTCTCCGAGGTGTACGCGACCTGGGCGACCACCTGCACCCAGCGCGGGCAGGCCGCGTTCTCCTCGACCGCCACCCCCTCGCCGAGGTTCGAGCCGACGCTGAGGTCCGTGTACTCGTAGAAGTCCCGCAGCACCCAGCCGTAGCAGATGCCCTGGCTGGCGCTGGAGCGTTGCAGGATCGGCACGGTGTCGCCGCGCTCCTGCGCCGTCGGCGGCAGCACGTCGTCGCCGCCACCACTCCGGTTGATCAGGCCGATGCCCACGCAGCCCAGGACGACCACACCGATGACCGCCCAGACGATCCAGGTGCCCTGGTTCGCGTTCGCGACCGCCGCCTGCGGCCCGCCGGGCTGCTTCGCCGTGGTCATCAGCTGATGGCGGCGGCGATGATCGCACCGGTGGCGAGGTGCACGACGGCGGAGACCCAGACCGCCGGGTGCGGCTGCTGGTCGACCAGGATCTCGCCGAGCCTGCCCGGCGTGGCGACGTCGAGCAGCACGAAGGCCGCCGCCATGATCACCAGACCGAGGATCCCGTACGCGGACGCGCCGACGATGCCGAGCGCGAAGTCGTCGTCGCTGGCGGCGATGGCGGCGACCACGATGATGCCGACGCCGGCGAGGTTCGAGGCGAGCAGCAGCGCGGCGTTGCGGTTGCGCTCGGTCCAGATCAGCTGGTTGAGCTTGCCGGGGGTGGCGAGGTCCACCAGGACGTAGCCGATGCCCATCAGCAGGACACCGACCGCCCCGTAGGCGAGGGTGACCAGCAGATCGGTGACGAGGGTCTGCACAGGAGGCTCCAGGGTGAGGGTGGTCGGTGCGTCACTTGCCGCTGCCGGGGCCGCCGCCCCGGACGGTGCTGCCACGGCCCCAGCCCCAGTGGGAGCCGACCGTGGAGTGGTAGCGGGGGTAGGCGGTGCTCATGCGCTCCAGCAGGATCACCGAGCCGGCGGCGATCGGCAGGATCACCACCGAGTCGTCGTCGTAGCGCAGGTAGACGCCGCTGCCGTCGACGTACTGGTCGGCCGGCTGCCACGCGTCGGTGACATCCTTCGCCACCTGGCTCGGCGAACGGGGCGAGGTGTAGGCGACGGCGTTGCGGCCGATGTCCCGGCTCGCCGCCCGCTTGTACTTGTCCTCGACGTAGCCGCGCGGCGAGAAGCTGCCGTAGAAGATCGCGAAGGCGGCGACCAGGGCGCCGATGACGGCGAACGCCACCCCCACCACGAACCAGCGTCGGTACGTCATCGCAGTGCCACCACCGTCTCGGTCAGGACCAGCTCGTTGGTCTGTGGATACGCGTGCCAGGTGCGCCAGGCGAGGGTGCCGGCCGGCGGGTCGGGGCGGACCGCCAGCGCGGTCACCGCGTCGGCGTCGCCGGGGAACACGCCCACCAGCGCGTACGGGTCGTCGGCCAGGCCGGCGCGGAGGGCGGCCACCTGCTCGCTCAGCCCCGCGCCGGCGGGGCGCAGCACGGTCGCCGTGAAGTGGTAGCCGCTCGCCTCGTCCCGTACCGCACCGGGCAGCTCCGGCGGGCGGCCGGGCAGGCAGGCGACCGTCTCGGTCAGCGCCGCGCCGGGCGCGTGCAGGACCACCTGGTGCGAGGCGCCGAGCAGCCGCAGCCGCAGCCGGACGCCGTCGGGCAGGTCGAGGTCGAGCACGTGCAGCGCGGGCCGCTCGACGTCGTCGAGCGCCAGGCTGAGGTCGGCGGCGCTGGTGTCGACGTACGGGGCGTCGAGGGTGACGAGCATCAGCCCACCTCGGACTGCGGATAGATCATCACGTCGCCGCGGTGCAGCAGCTCACCGAGCGCCACCTCCCAGCCCGCCTCCCCGTACGCCTCGAAGGAGAGCCGGGCGCCGCCGGGCGCCTGGTAGTCGTGGTACCGCATCGTGCCGGTCGGGTCGAGCCCGGTGTTGCCGACGGCGGTGAAGCGGGCCTGGCCGGACTCGTTCCAGTTGTAGCGGCGGCCGGCGAAGTCGATGGTCGGGGCGCCGGGGGTCACGGTGGCGCCCTGCTCGGCTCCCCAGAGCACCAGCTCCAGCTCCGGGTCCTCCTCGACGGAGAGCCAGCGCCGCACGCCGCCGGCGTCGTCGAGCAGGTGCTCGGCCCAGCTCCAGCCGCCCTCGACCAGGCGGATCGAGCCGCGCACCGCGTACGACACGCCCCGGATCTCGACGATGTCGCCGGGCTTCAGCCGGCGCGGGTCACCGCGCAGCGCGTCGGCGTCCCGGTCCCGCAGCGGGTCACCCGGCCCCTTGGCCCGTTGTTGCGGGCGCGAACGCGTCCGGTTCCAGGCGACCGCGGCCACCACCAGGCCCGCCACTCCGACCAGACAACCCATCGCCGCCAGCACGTACGCGAGCGTTCCGCTCAACCCGACCACCTCCCCAGGTACGTCGGCGCAGACGGTAACAACCCCGCGCACCTGGGGAAAATGCCTGGTCGGGGAGTGAGAGGCCGGTTACGCCACGTGCCCGGCGACCGCCCTCTGCCGGGCCCGCTTTTCGAGGCCCTACGGCCCGTCGGGGCGGTCCGTGGCGTAATCGCGCAGGGTGGTGCGGCCCATGACGCAGCCCGTGAAGGTGCCGAACTCGGCCGGGTCCTCGCGCAACGCCGTCCAGGCGGCGCGCCCGGCGGTCGGGTCGACGCGCTCCAGCAGCGTGGCGGCGTAGACGCGCCCGGCCGGGGTGCCCTCGGCGAGCAGCCGGTCGAGCCGCGTGCGTACGCCCTCGGGAGCGTCGCCCAGTGCGGCCTCGACCCGCCGGTACGCCTCGGTCACCGGCAGCAGCGTCCCGGCGATCCCCACCCCACCGAACGCCACCGTCTCGGCCTGCCGCAGCTCGTCGAAGGCCGCCTCGACCTCCCGCTCCCGATCCGTCTTCCGCCCCATCCCGAACACCCTCCACCCCTCCCCCTCTTCTAACCCCTTCCCCACCCCCACCC
>NZ_JAVRFL010000059.1:0-25205 GCF_031845925.1 Micromonospora reichwaldensis
ACCCACCCCCCACCCCCTGACCTCGTTGATCATGAAGTTATTGCCGCTGTAAGCGCTTTCCGTTGGCAATAACTTCATGATCAACGCTGCGGCGGACGGCGCCGCGCGGGGCGGAGGGACGGAGGGGCGGAGGGGCGGACGGCGGTCAGGGGGGTGGGGTGCGGGTCAGGTAGGTGTGGTGGGTGGTGAAGCCCAGGGCGCGGTAGAGGGTCACCGCCGGGGTGTTGCGCTGCTCGACCTGGAGGAAGGCGCGTGAGGCGCCGGTCGCGGCGCCCCAGTCGGCGAGCGCGCGGATGATCAGGCCCGCCAGGCCCTGTCGCCTGGCCTCGGGCAGCACCTCGATCAGGCTGAGCCCGAGCCAGCGGCCCTGCCCGGTGACCGTGCCCCGGCCGATGGCGAGCAGTGTGCCGTCGGCGTACACGTGGGCGAAGCGGACCTGGTCCACGGCGGTGAGCACGTGTCGGGCGGCGTCCGGCAGGCCGCCCTTGCGGCCGGCGGCGACGGTGAGCCAGTCGTCCGACGGCTCGGCGGTCAGCTCGACCGGCGGCGCTCCGGCGCGCTCCGGCGCGGCCGGCGGCAGCCCCGCCAGCGGCACGGTCTGCACCAGCACGGGCGGCCTGCCGACCCAGCCCCGGGCGTCCAGCTCCGCGCCGACCGGGGCGGCGAGCGGCAGCGGGGTGTTGACCATCGGCGGTTGACCGAGGTCGGCGTACCAGCGCTCCACCGCGTCGAGCGCGGCCGGCAGGGGCCGGTCCGGGTCGCCCACGGGCAGCGCCGAGTTGGCCCGACCGGTCCAGCCGTCGGCGGCGCGCAGCCGCCAGTCGCCGAGCCGTCCCCGTACGGCGGCGGGCCACGCCTCGTCGGCGGCCAGTTCCAGCTCGACCACGGCCGATGCGGTGGGTCGGCGGGCCGGCGGCACCCGCTTGGCCCGGTGCACCTCGGCCACGGGGACCCGGAGCCGGCCCTGCGCGGTGGCGAGTGTGAGATGGGTTTCGCTCAGCTCGACCAGCTCGCCGAGGGCGTCCGAGAAGAGCGGCCGACCTTCGCGAATCCCCACGATTCGGCGAACCACGATCCGGTGTCCCACATCCTGCTGTCGGAGCACGATCGACCCCCTCCCCGGCGAGATACTAGGCTCTAACCGTCGCGGGTGATCGCGGCGTGTCTTGCGGAGGAGAAGACCGGTGACCTACATCATCGCCGAACCGTGCGTGGATGTGCTCGACAAGGCTTGCATCGAGGAATGCCCGGTCGACTGCATTTACGAGGGCAACCGGATGCTCTACATCCACCCCGACGAGTGCGTCGACTGTGGGGCCTGCGAGCCGGTCTGCCCGGTCGAGGCGATCTTCTACGAGGACGACGTCCCGGAGCAGTGGAAGGACTACACCGGCGCCAACTACGAGTTCTTCGAGGAGCTGGGCTCGCCCGGCGGCGCCTCGAAGATCGGCAAGGTGGAGAAGGACGCGACCTTCGTCGCCGCGCAGCCGCCGCGCGGCGAGGGCCACTGAACCGGCCCGCGCCGGTCTCCTCGCGGCTGCCGGAGTTCACCTGGGACGCCCTGGACGCCGCGGCCGCACTGGCCGCGGCGCATCCTGAGGGCCTGATCAACCTCTCCATGGGTACGCCGGTCGACCCGGTGCCCGAGGTGATCCGGCGGGCGCTGGCCGACGCGTCCAACGCGCCGGGCTATCCGCTGACCGCTGGCACACCGGTGCTGCGCGAGACGATCGCGGCCTGGGTGGCACGGGCCTGCGGCGCCGGCGTCGACGGCCTCGGCGTGCTGCCGACGATCGGCTCCAAGGAGCTCGTCGCCTGGCTGCCGACCCTGCTCGGGATCGGTCCCGGCGACGTCGTCGTGGTGCCCTCGATCGCCTACCCGACGTACGAGGACGGGGTCCGGCTCGCCGGCGCCACCGTCGTACGCGCCGACTCGCTGACCGCAGTCGGGCCCACCTCCCGGGTGCGCCTGGTCTGGGTCAACTCGCCGGGCAACCCCACCGGCCGGGTGCTGCCGGCGGCCCACCTGCGCAAGGTGGTCGACTGGGCCCGGGAACGCGGCGCGGTGGTCGCCAGCGACGAGTGCTACCTGCCGCTGGGCTGGGCCGCCGAGCCCGTCTCGGTGCTCTCGCCCGAGGTCTGCGGCGGGTCGTACGACGGGGTGCTGGCCGTGCACTCGCTCTCCAAGCGGTCCAACCTGGCCGGCTACCGGGCGGGATTCGTGGCGGGCGACCCGGCACTGGTGGCGGAGCTGCTCAAGGTCCGCAAGCACGCCGGGATGATCGTGCCGGCGCCGGTGCAGGCGGCGATGGTGGCCGCGCTGCGCGACGAGCGGCACGCCGACGAGCAGCGGGAGCGCTACCGGGCCCGGCGGGACACCCTGCACGCCGCGTTCACCGACGCCGGCTTCACCGTCGAGCACTCGGAGGCCGGGCTCTACCTCTGGCTGACCCGGGGCGAGGACTGCTGGGAGACGGTCGACTGGCTGGCCCGGCGGGGCATCCTCGCGGCTGCGGGCGCCTTCTACGGCCCGGGCGGCCGGCAGCACGTCCGGGTGGCGCTGACCGAGTCCGACGAGCACGTGGCGGCGGTCGCCGGCCGGCTGCGCGCCTGAGCGACCGCCGAGGCGTGTGATGGTGGACAGTTCGCGAGGGCGACCCCGGGTCGCCGTGGTGGGCACCGGCCTCATCGGCGGTTCGGTGCTGCTCCGGCTGCACGAGGCGGGGCTGGACGTCGCCGGCTGGGACCCGGACCGGGCCACCCGGGCGGACGGGCGGGCACGCGGGATCACCTTCCCCGACGACCTGGGCGGGGCCGTCCGCGACCGTGACGTCGTGTTCCTCTGCGGCCCTCTGCCGAGCCTGCCGGAGACCCTGCTCACCGTCGCGAAGCACGCCGGGGACGGCTGCGTCCTCACCGACGTGGGCAGCACGAAGGGCGCGGTGGCCGCCTTCGCCGGGGCCAACGGGTTGACCGACCGGTTCGTACCGGGCCATCCGATGGCGGGCACCGAACGCTCCGGGCTCGCCGCCGCCGTGCCGGCGCTGTTCGAGGGGGGCGCGTGGGTGCTCTGCCCGGCGGCCGAGGGGATCGGGCCGTTCCGGATGCTGTCCGGCCTCATCGTGGACGTCTTCGCCGCCCGGGTGGTGCCGATGTCGCCGGCGGTGCACGACTCGGTGGTGGCGCTCTCCTCGCACATCCCCCACCTGCTCGCCGGCAGCCTCGCCGGCGCGGTGGCGAAGTCGGACCTCCGGGACGCCGTGCTGGGCCTCGCCGCGGGCAGCTTCCGGGACGGCACCCGGGTCGCCGGCACCCCGGCCCGGCGTACGGCCGACATGCTCTTCGACAACCGCGAGCAGGTGGTGCGACAGCTCGGCCAGGTCGCCGCGTTCCTCGACGGGCTCGCCTCCGCGTTGCGCGACCAGGACATCGACGCCCTGGTCGGTCACATCGAGGGGGCGCGGGACCTGCGTACCGTCCTGTTCGACCGTGACCTGCTCGCCCACCGGCAGGAGTTCCCCGCCGACGGCGACCACCGCGCGGAGGTGGAGTTCCTGTTGGAGCTGGGGGCCGCCGGCGGTCACCTCACCGGGTGCCGGGTCGACGGCGACCGGGTCGCCTACACGGGCCACCTCCCGGCGACGGCCCACTCGGCCTGAGCGGACCGGCCGGGGGCGGGCGCGCCGGGCCGCCAACCGGACCCGGTCGACGTGCGGTCGGACGGCGGGCGGGCCGGCGGGCGCGCGGTTAGGGTGAGGGCATGGTGGACGGGCCGGTGGTGGCGGTGCGCGGCGAGGCGTACCGGGAGGTCGCTCCCGAGATCGCCCGGTTCACGGTGACGGCCAGGGCGCGCGACCGGGACCGGGAGGCCACCCTGACGCGGCTGGCTGAGCGGGCCGCCGCCGTCCGGGTGCTGCTCGACGGCGAAGGCCCCGGCATCGACCGACGGGAGACCGGCGAGCTTCAGGTCAGGCCGGAGACCCGGCGCTCCGGTGAGCGGGTGGTGGCGTACAGCGGCAGCGTGACCACCACCGTGACGGTCAGCGACTTCACCGCGCTCGGCGAGCTGATGCTGCGCCTCGCCGACCAGGACCAGGTCGAGGTGGCCGGGCCGTGGTGGTCGCTGCGGCCGGACAGCCCGGCCCACCGCGAGGCCCGGCACGCCGCGCTCGCCGACGCCCTGCTGCGCGCCCGCGAGTACGCGGAGGCCCTCGGCGCCCGCGTGACCGCCCTGATCGAGCTGGCCGACGCGGGCGCGGCGGAGCAGCCGATGATGAGCCGGATGGCGTACGCGATGGGCGACGGCGCGGAGAGCGGCCCGCCGGAGCTGGAACTCGACCCGCAGCCGCAGACCGTGCACGCCGCGGTGCAGGCGCGGTTCGCGATCAGCGAGCCGGTACTCGGCTGATGGTGGGCGCCCGGGTCGTCGGCACCGACGAGCTGGTGGCGCGGGCGCGGGCCCTCGCCGGGGCCGGCCCGCGGCAGCTGCTCGGCATCGCCGGGCCGCCCGGCGCGGGCAAGTCGACGCTGGCGGAGCGGATCGTCGAGGCGGTCGGCCCCACCGCCCGGCTGGTGCCGATGGACGGCTTCCACCTCGCGCAGACCGAGCTGCGCCGGTTGGGCCGCGCGGAGCGCAAGGGCGCCGTGGACACCTTCGACGCCAACGGCTACGTCTCGCTGCTGCGCCGCCTGCGCCGGCTGGAGCCGACGGCGGTCTACGCGCCGGCGTTCCGCCGTGACCTGGAGGAGCCGGTGGCCGGCTCGATCGAGGTGCCGCCGTCGGTGCGGCTGGTGGTCACCGAGGGCAACTACCTGCTGGTGACCGCCACGCCCTGGGACGAGGTGCGGCAGCTGCTGCACGAGGCGTGGTTCCTCGACCTCGACGCCGAGCTGCGGCTGCGCCGGCTGACCGCCCGGCACGAGTCGTACGGGCGGTCGGCGGAACAGGCCCGGGCGTGGGCGACGGGCAGTGACGAGGCCAACGCCGTCCTGGTGGCCGGCACCGCGCACCGCGCCGACCTGGTCGTCCGGCTCGCCGAGCCGCCACCCGTCGACGACTGAGGCGCGCCCGCCGGGCCGTCGACGACTGTGGCGGGACGGCCGGGCCGTCGACGGCGCGAGCCGGGTCAGCCGGGGCCGCGCCGGGGTGCCGGGACGCCCCGGCGCAGCAGCCACGCCACCCGGGAGCGTTCCCGCTGGAACTCGTGCGCCTCCGGGTAGCCGCTGTGGTTGCGGATCGGCGGGTCGGCCACCTCCCCGTCGCTGGGATGCAGCGCCTCCGGGTCGCGTACGGGCACGTCCCGATCCCCCGCCGTGACCGGCCAGCCGAGCGGGTCGGTGTCCCGCCAGAAGTTGGTCCAGCGGACCGGGCCACCGGGCGGAGTCAGCGCCTCGGCCAGCGCCGGCAGCCGGTCCGGGCCGAAGTATCCGGGGAAGACCCGCCCGTACAGCCGGGTCAGCTGGCAGCCGTACGAGAGGAACCAGATCCGTCGGCGCGAGCGGGCGGGCAGTTGGAGGATCACCGCCGCGCAGATCACCGTGCCCTGGCTGTGCCCGGAGAGGATGATCCCGTCCACGCTCCGGGGATCGTGTTCGGGAAGCGCCAGCAGCCCGGCGGTTCGGGTCTGCAACTCGGGTACGGCCCGCTCGGCGTAGCTGGGTGGGGCCAGCGGGTGCGCGGTCCGGGGCCAGAAGGTGCCCACGTCCCAGACCACGCCGACCGAGCGGCGGACGAGGTCGTTGCGGTAGACCAGCAGGCCCACCGTGGCGATCAGCACCGGCAGCCAGCCGAGCAGCCGGCCGCCCACCTCGGAGATCCACTCGACGACCGCAGCGCCGCCCGTCGCCGGCGTGGGGTGCGGCGGGCTGCGGGAGAGCAGGGCGGCGCAGCCGAGGGCCGCCAGCACGGCCGACGCGGCGGCGTAGCAGCCGACCAGCCGCACGGCGTGCTCGCCGACGAGCCGGTGCAGCGCCCGCCACGCGCTGACGTCGCGGCAGCGCCGCAGGTCGTGCGCGGAGAGCGGCCCCTCGCTCCGTGCCGTCGCCTCCGCGTACTCGCGCCGACGCAGGCGCAGGTAGAGCACACCGGCCCGGGCGGCCGTGGCGGCGAGCACGAGCAGGGCGACGGCGAAGACGAGGCCCGCCCACAGCACGGGAACCGGGGGTACCACGGGGGAGGGCCCGCCCGGTGTCGGACCGCCGCCGAGCCGGCCGGTGACCCAGTAGAGCAGCCCGGCGCTGTAGGAGACGCAGAGCATCCAGCCGAAGCCGGCGACGACCGCCGGAGCCCGACCGCCCCAGGCCAGGTCGGTGTGGGGCTCCGGCGGCCGTCGTCCGACGGGCGACGGCGCGCGCGGCAGCAGCAGGCCGGTGGCGGCCAGGGCGACGACCGGGACGGCGACCGTCCAGAACTCCAGCGTCGCGGGCGCGGGCGGCAGCCCGGGCAGCCAGCCGGTGAACCAGGCGAACCCGAGGGGGAGCAGCAGGGCGGCCGCCGCCGGCGTGGCCAGCGCCCGCCGTCCGGACCGGGCCACGGACCCGATCGCGATCAGCAGCAGCAACTGTCCCGTGCCCAGCCAGGCGACGATCCAGTCGAGGCCGGGCAGCGACCGGTCGGCCGAACAGGTCGCCGCGGTGGGGCGCCGGGCGCAGTCGGTCGCCGGGCGCAGGTCGGCCAGAGGGGTGCCGGCGGGGCCGTCGGGCATCAGCAGGACCAGCACCGTCCCGACCAGCCCCACACCGGTGAGCACGGCGACCGCGACGCTCCATCCGCCGAGCGGGGTGGCCCCCGCGCGCCGGGTCAGTCCGGGCCGCGCGAGCGCCACGACCGCGACCAGCACGACGGCGGTGAGCGCCGCCACGGTGGGCCACGCGACGGCCGCGCGGACGTCCCGGGGCGGGTCCGCCGCGAGGACGGCACCCAGCGGTACGGCGGCGGCGACGACCACGCCGGTGCACAGGTGCAGCACGGCACCCCTGCGCAACTGGCCCTCGCCGGTCCAGAAGGTGCGGTCCTGCAACGGGTTGCCGGGCGGTGCTTCGGGCGTGGCGGGTCCCGCCCCGGGCCGGTCCCGCCCGCCCGCCGGGGCCCCGGCCGGCTGCGGGGCTCCCTCCGGCTGCGGGGTGCTCGGCGGGAGATCGGGTTCGGCGGGCAGTTGTGCCTCGTACTGGTAGGTCCGCCAGCTCACGAGCCCGAGCAGGGCCAGCACGCCGAGCGGCACGAGCAGGCCGACGGCCAACGACCGGGCACCCTCGCTCCACCAGCCCCGTCCCAGGAACTCCCAGGGCCCGGGGATGCGGCGCAGGCAGTCGTCGTCGACGCACTGCCAGCCCACGAGGTCGACCCCGACGGTGGCGAGGGTGAGGGCGAAGGTGCCGGTGAGGCTCAGGCAGAAGAGCCGGATCAGCCAGGCCGTTACGCCAGAGGTGCTGTTCCAGCGTTCGGCCCGGGCATCGGCCGGGATGGACGGCCGGGCGTGTAGTGCGACGTTGGCCAGCGCGAACGGAAGCAGCAGCGTCCACAGCGCACGCTCCACGTCCCGTGCGGTCCGCGCGCCGGAGGTCAGCTGCCCCCAGCTGTACGCCTCCACGGCGACCGGGTCGGCCGGCCCGGCGACGGGGGAGCGGTAGAAGCCGGTGACCGGTCCGCCCGCGACGAGCCACGGCGGGGGCGGCGCGTCGGTCCCCGGTGCCGGGCGCAGGCCGAGGATCTGACCGGGGGGCGTGTTGGAGACCCCGTGCACGCGCAGTTCGAGCACCCGATGGACCATGCCCGCCTCCCGGTGACGACGCCACCACCCACAGTGCCGTGCGCCGGGGTGGACGCGCCAGTGTCGGGAGGGTGTTTGTGCAGGTGGTGGGCTTGGCGGGGTCAGTCGAGCTGGCGTACGACGCGGGCCGGGTTGCCCACGGCGACCACGTTCGCCGGTAGGTCCTTCGTCACCACGGCGCCGGCGCCGACGACGGTGTTCTCCCCGATGGTGACGCCGGCGAGCACGATGGCCCCGCCGCCGAGCCAGACGTTGTCGCCGATCGTGATCGGCTTGGCCGCCTCCCACTTGTCGCGGCGGGGCCCGGGCTCGACGGGGTGGGTGGGGGTGAGCAGTTGCACGTTCGGTCCGATCTGGACGTCGGCACCGATGGTGATCGGGGCGACGTCGAGGAGGACCGCGTTGAAGTTGACGAAGCTGCGCGGCCCGATCCGGACCTGCCAGCCGTAGTCGACATAAAGCGGCGGTCGGACGTACGCCCCCTCGCCGACCTCGCCGAGCAGGGCGTGCAGGGCCGCGAGCCGGGCCTCGGGGTCGGCGGCCGGGCTGGTGTTGAAGGCTTCCATCAGCCGCGCCGCCCGGTCCAGGTCGGCGGCGATCTCCGGATCGTCGGCGATGTACGGCTCGCCGGCCAGCATGCGTTCCTTCATGGATGTCACCGGTCGATCATCTCCGAGGATCGGGCCCATCCGTTGGCTGGTCCGTCAATTTTGTGACTTCAGTTTGCATACTCGGTATGCAACTCTGATGACTGTCAATGCGTCTCTCCCTACAGGTAGTAACGCCCGACGAGGAGGATCCGTTGCAGCGAAGAAGAAAACTGGTCGGTCTCGGTCTGGTGCTCGGCATGGTGCTCGGCACCCCCGGCATGGCCGTCGCCCAGAAGCCCGCCGAACCGACCGTCCGTCCCGACGCTAACCCGCCGTCCCGGGTGGGTGACGCCAGCCGCCCGGTCACCGTCACCCTGCTCACCGGCGACCGGGTCACCGTCAGCGGGACCCGGGCCAGTGTGCGACCCGCCCCCGGGCGCGAGGATGTCCGCTTCCTGACCCGACGGGAGCGGGGGCACGTCTCCGTCGTACCCGAGGACGCCGTGGCACCCATCCGGGACGGGCGGATCGACCGGCGGCTGTTCGACGTCACCGAACTGGTCGCCGCCGGCTACGACGACGCCCGGCGCGACGACCTGCCCCTGCTGATCACCGGCAGTGCCGGCGCGGCCCGGCGCTCCGCCGTGCCCGCCGGGGTGACGGTCACCCGTGAGCTGCCCGCCGCCGGCGGGCTCGCCGCCACGGCGAGCAAGCGGCGGGCCACCGAGGTCTGGGCGGCGGTCACCGCCGCCGGTGCGACGGTCGGCGCGGCAGGGGGTGCCGACCGGATCTGGCTCGACGGCCGGCGGCAGCTCACGCTCGACCGCAGCGTGCCGCAGATCGGCGCGCCGGAGGCGCACCGGAACGGCTGGACCGGCCGGGGCATCCGGGTCGCCGTGCTGGACACCGGGATCGACGCCACGCACCCGGACCTGGCCGGCCGGGTGGCCCAGACGCGCAACTTCACCGAGGAGTCCGCGCCGGGCGACGTCGTCGGACACGGCACCCACGTCGCCTCGACCATCGCCGGCAGCGGCGCCGCCTCCGGCGGCCGGATGCAGGGCGTGGCCCCGGACGCGACACTTCTCGACGGCAAGGTCTGCGAGACGTACGGCTGCCCCGAGTCGGCGATCCTCGCCGGCATGCAGTGGGCTGCGGTCGAGCAGCGGGCCCACGTGATCAACCTCAGTCTCGGCGGTTTCGACACCCCGGAGGTCGACCCGCTGGAGCAGGCCGTCAACACGCTCACCGCGCAGACCGGTGCCCTGTTCGTGATCAGCGCCGGCAACTCCGGCCGGTTCGCGCCGGTCAGTTCCCCCAGCACGGCCGACGCCGCCCTCTCGGTGGGCGCCGTCGACCGCGACGACAGCCTCGCCGACTTCTCCAGCCGTGGTCCCCGCACCGGTGACGACGCGCTGAAGCCGGACATCACCGCCCCGGGGGTGGGGATCGTGGCGGCGCGCAGCCGGGACGGAGTGATCGGCGACCCGGCCGGGACCGGGTACGTGGCGATGTCGGGCACCTCGATGGCGGCCCCGCACGTCAGCGGTGCGGCGGCGCTGATGGCCCAGATGCGGCCCGGCTCGAAGGCCGGCGAGATCAAGGCACTCCTGATGTCCTCGGCGAAGCCGAATCCGGAGTTGACCGCATACGAGCAGGGAGCCGGGCGGGTCGACCTGGCCAAGGCGACCTGGCAGTCGCTGACCAACGACCCGCCGAGCGTGTCGTTCGGGCGGACGCTCTGGCCGCACGGCGACGACGCCCCGGTCACCCGCACGGTGACCTGGCGCAACGACAGCGCGACCGCGACCGACCTGGAGTTGGCCGTCGAGGCCACCGGCCCGGACGGCAGGCCGGCCCCGGCCGGCATGTTCACCCTCGGCGCGACCCGGATCACCGTGCCGGCCGGCGGCACGGCGAGCACCACCGTCACCGCCAACACCCGCGTCGACGGCCCGGACGGCCACTACACCGGCCGGATCGTGGTCCGCGGCGACAACTCCCCCGCGGGCATCCCGCTGGCGGTGCACCGGGAGGTGGAGAGCTACACGGTGACCGCCCGGCACCTGAACCGCGCCGGTGTGCCCACCGGCGAGCACAGCACCACGCTGGTCTCCCTGGACGAGCTGGACCCGTACGACCTGTACGACCCGGACGGCACCGCCGAGCTGCGGGTCCCCAAGGGCCGGTACGGGCTGGTCAGCTACGTGTTCGAGGTGGAGGGCGACGAGTTCACCGCGGCCACCCAGCTCGTCCAGCCGGAGCTGGTGGTCGGCGGGGACACGCGGATCACCCTCGACGCCCGACGGGGCAAGCCGGTCAGGATGAGCGTCCCGCAGCGCTCGGCCACCCCGGCGCTCGCCGTCACCGAGGCCAGCTTCCTCGCCGAGACCGGCAGCTACACCTTCGGCCTGCTGGACTCCGACTTCGACGGTCTCTTCACCGCAGGGCTCGGGAGACCGGTTTCCGCAGAGCGGTTCGTCGCCACGGTCAGCGGCCAGTGGGCCGACCTGAAGGCGGCGAGCAGCCCCTACCTCTACGCCCTCAACGAGGCCGTGCCCGGCCGGATGCCGACCGGCTTCGTCCGGCACTACCGGACGAAGGACCTGGCCACCATCTCCCACCGGTTCAACGGCGGCAGCCCCGGCCTGGCCGCGATGCGCCTGGTCTTCCCGCACCGGGATCCCGACCTCGGCGGCTGGGCGGTCGGCCTGCTCACCGCGACGCCGGGGCAGCGGGTCGAGCACTACAACACCGGGGGCGTGCGCTGGTCGTCCGAGCTGGACGTCGGGGTACCGGGTGACGACGGCTGGCCCGACACCAAGGCGATCCTGTTCGCCGAGGAGCGGAGCCTGCGCGCCGGGCGGCACTACCGGGAGAGCTGGAACAGCGCGCCGTACGGGCCGTCGTTCCCGGCGGCGGGGATCGTCCGCCAGGGCGACCGCATCGAGGTGGGCCTGCCGCTGCACAGTGACGCCGAGGGGCACGCCGGCGGCTCGGTCGCCGATACCGCCCGCACCGCCCTCTACCGCAACGGGAGGCTGGTAGGGGAGACCGAGGAGCCGGCGTACGGCGGGTTCGACGTGCCGCCGGGCGCGGCCGACTACCGGCTGGAGACCTCGTCGAAGCGGAGCTTCACCGACCTTTCGACCGAGGTGTCGGCCACCTGGACGTTCCGGTCCCGGCACGTCGCCGGGGACGACCCGGCCGCGCTGCCGGTGTCGGCGATCCGGTTCGCGCCCCGACTGGACCGGGACAACGCCGCCCCGGCGGGCCGGAGCTTCGTGATCCCGGTGACGGTGCAGCGGCAGCCGGGCGCGCCCTCGGCCCGGGTCGCCGCGCTGACCGTCGACGTCTCCTACGACGGCGGGAAGACCTGGCAGCGGGCCCGGATCCGTGGCGGCGGGGACGGTTGGACGGCCACCGTGCGGCACCCGGCCGGCACCGGACACGTCTCGCTGCGGGCCACCGCCCGGGACACCGCCGGCAACACGGTCACCCAGCGCGTCATCCAGGCGTACCGCCTGCGCTGAGGCGTACCCCCGCCGGGTCCGCGGCCGACCGCGGGCCCGGCGGGGCGACCGTCAGTCGTTGGCGTGCAGCGCGGCGTTCAGCTCGATGCCCCTGCCGCTGCGCTGCTTCGCCTCCAGCGCACCGGTCACCGAGTTGCGCCAGAACAGCAGGTTGTCCACCCCGGACAGCTCGCGGGCCTTGACCACCCGGCCGTCCGGCAGGGTGACCTTCGAGCCGGCGGTGACGTAGCAGCCCGCCTCCACCACGCAGTCGTCGCCGAGCGAGATGCCGATGCCCGCGTTCGCGCCGACCAGGCTCCGCTCGCCGATGCGGACCTTGTCGGTGCCGCCACCGGAGAGGGTGCCCATGATCGAGGCGCCGGCGCCGACGTCGGAGCCGTCGCCGACCACCACGCCCTGCACGATCCGGCCCTCGACCATCGAGGTGCCGAGCGTGCCGGCGTTGAAGTTGCAGAAGCCCTCGTGCATCACGGTGGTGCCGGCCGCCAGGTGCGCGCCGAGGCGTACCCGGTCGGCGTCGGCGATCCGCACGCCCGACGGCACCACGTAGTCGGTCATCCGGGGGAACTTGTCCACCCCGTAGACGGCCAGGTGGCGGCCGGCGGCCCGCTCGATGACCCGCAGCTCGTCGACCCGCTCCGGGGGGCACGGCCCGGCGGAGGTCCAGGCCACGTTCGCCAGCTTGCCGAAGATGCCGTCGAGGTTGAGCTCGTTGGGTCGCACCAGGCGGTGGGAGAGCAGGTGCAGCCGCAGGTACGCGTCGGCGGCGTCCTTGATCGGCTCGTCCAGCGAGCCGATCACGGTGACCACCTGGACGGTACGCAGCCCGGGCAGCGCCCGGTCGCCGACCGCTCCCGGGGGCAGGTCCAGCACGTCCGCCTCGTCCTCGCCGGCGACCAGCGGCAGCTCGCCGAGGCCCAGCTTGCCCGTCGGATACCAGGTGTCGAGCACCTGGTCGTCAGCGGTAACGGTGGCCAGGCCGATGCCCCAGGCGGATTCGGACGTCACTGATTCACCTCTCGTTCGTGCTGCGGGCCGGCGAGCCCTCCGCGCCCCGCGTCCCGCGCGGGCCGCCCCGGAACGCTCGCTCCACGCGCTCGCCGGATCTGACGGTACCGTGCGAACCATGGAGAACCCGCTGACCCCCGAGGTCCTGGCCGATCCGGTGGCGCTGACCCGCGCGCTGGTCGACATGGAGTCCGTGTCCCTCAACGAGAAGGCGATCGCCGACTGCGTGGAGGAGGTGCTGAGGGGCGTACCGCACCTGACCACGTACCGGCACGGCAACACGGTGATGGCGCGGACGGACCTGGGCCGTGACCAGCGGGTGGTGCTCGCCGGTCACCTGGACACGGTGCCGCTGAACAACAACTTCCCGTCGACCATGCGCGGCGACCTGATGTACGGCTGCGGCACCTCGGACATGAAGTCCGGGGTGGCGTTCGCGCTGAACCTGGCCGTGAGCCTGCCGGACCCGCGCTACGACGTGACGTACTTCTTCTACGAGGCGGAGGAGATCGAGTCGAAGTACAACGGACTCTTCCTGGTCGCCGACGCGTACCCGGAGTGGCTGGAGGCCGACTTCGCGCTGCTGCTGGAGCCGACGCACGGCATCGTCGAGGCGGGATGCCAGGGCACCATGCGCGCGGTCGTCACCACCACCGGCGTACGCGCCCACTCGGCCCGTTCCTGGCACGGGGTGAACGCGATCCACGCGGCCGGCGAGGTGCTCGACCGGCTGACCAACTACGAGGCGCGGCGGGTGACCATCGACGGCTGCGACTACCGGGAGGGGATGAACGCGGTCCGCATCCACGGCGGCGTGGCCGGCAACGTGGTGCCCGACCGGTGCGAGGTCGAGGTCAACTACCGGTTCGCGCCGGACCGGACCCCGGCCGAGGCCGAGGCGCACCTGCGCGAGGTCTTCGCCGGCTTCGACCTGCGGGTCACGGATTCGGCCGCCGGTGCCCCGCCCGGGCTGGACGCGGCACCCGCCAAGGAGTTCCTCGCCGCGGTCGGTGCCGCGCCGATCGGCAAGCTGGGCTGGACGGACGTGGCCCGGTTCGCCGCGATGGGCATCCCGGCGCTGAACTTCGGCCCCGGCGACCCCAACCTGGCCCACCACCCCGACGAGCACGTGGAGATCAGCAAGATCCGGGAGGGCGCCGTCACCCTGCGCCGCTGGCTCGCCTCCTCCTGACGCTCCCGCGCGGGGCGTCCCCCACACGGACGGAAGGTCCGCGTCGGACGACGCGGACCTTCCGTTGTTTTCGGTGTCGTCGGTGCGGTCAGACGGTGGTGGACGCGTCGGCGGCGGGCCGGGCGTCGGTCTGGCTGCCCTGGTCGGTGGACGGTTCCATCAGGCGGGCGCGGCGGCGCTCGGCCACCACGTCGCGGATGCGGCGCTGCATCTGCCGCCGGATCCGGATCATCTCGCTGTTGCTGATCACGCTGACTCCTCCCCCGAAGGCGCGCGCCGGGGCATACCCGGTATGTGAATAGTAAGACGCCCCTGCGACCGAATTAGTTGCCCAAGATCCGGAAAAAGATTTCCGATCGTCGCCCGGCCCGTCTCCACCCGTCACCTGCGGCGGTCCGGCTCACGGTGCGCGCACCTGGCGGGGGCGGCTCCACTACGGTTGCTCCCATGGGTCAGAGCAACGGGCGGGAGGCCGGCCGCGAGCCGGGACGGGAACGGCACCGGGGGGCCGTGACGCTGCGTCGGCAGGCGATGACGGGCAGCACCGCCGACCAGCGCCTGCTCGATTCGCGGGGGCGTGAGGACTGGAAGACCAAGGACGCCTGGCGGGCGCTGCGCATCCTCTCCGAGTTCGTCGAGGGCTTCGACACCCTCGCCGACCTGCCCTCGGCGGTCAGCGTGTTCGGTTCCGCCCGCAGTCACCCGGAGAGCCCCGAGTGCCAGCTGGCCGAGGCGCTGGGCGCTGCCCTCGCCCGGGCCGGCTACGCGGTGATCACCGGCGGCGGTCCGGGCGTGATGGAGGCGGCCAACCGGGGCGCCAGCGAGGCCGGTGGGCTGTCGGTCGGCCTCGGCATCGAGCTCCCCTTCGAACAGGGGCTCAACGACTGGGTCGACCTGGCCATCGACTTCCGCTACTTCTTCGCCCGCAAGACCATGTTCGTCAAGTACGCCCAGGCGTTCGTCGTGCTGCCCGGCGGGTTCGGCACCATGGACGAGCTCTTCGAGGCGCTCACCCTGGTGCAGACCGGCAAGGTGACCCGGTTCCCCGTGGTGCTCATGGGCGCCGACTACTGGAGCGGCCTGCTCGACTGGCTGCGCGACACGATGGCCGCCGACGGCAAGATCGGCCCCGTCGACCTGGAGCTGATCTGCGTGACCGACGACGTCGACGCGGCGGTCCGGCACATCGTGGAGGCCGAGGCCGCCCTCAACGTCGAGCAGGAGGCCGTCCGCGAGGAGGCCGTCGCCGTCACCGCCGCCGACCAGCAGGCCGCCGCCGAGGCGGGCGACGAGAACCGGAAGCGCTGACATGGCGGCGATCTGCGTGTTCTGCGCCTCCTCCCGTACCCTCGACCAGCGCTGGCTGGACCTCGCGGCCGAGACGGGCGCGGAGATCGCCCGGCGCGGGCACACCCTCGTCAGCGGCGGCGGGTGCGTCGGCATGATGGGCGCGCTGGCCGACGGGGCGCGGGGCGCCGGCGGCCGGACGGTCGGGGTGATCCCGCAGTCGCTGGTCGACCTGGAGGTCGCCGACCTGGCGTCGGACGAGTTGCTCGTCACCGACTCGATGGCCAGCCGCAAGACCCTCATGATCGACAAGTCGGACGCGTTCCTCACCCTGCCGGGCGGGCTCGGCACCCTCGACGAGTTGTTCGAGGTCTGGACGACCGCCACCCTGGCCCTGCACGCCAAGCCGATGGTGCTGGTCGACACCGACGGCTTCTACCGCCCGGTGCTCGACTGGCTGGGCGCGCTGGCCGACCAGACCTTCCTCAAGCCCGCCGGCCTGGGCCTGCTCACCGTGACCGACACGGTCCCCGCCGCCCTGGACACCCTGGAACTCCAGCTCCTCTGACGGGGGAGTGTGGGTTGGTCCCCGGCGGGGTGGCGGGGTGGGGGTGTCGTACCGGCGTGGTGGGATGGACGGATGCAGGCGTACCGGCTGGTGCGTCGGCCTGTCGAGGCGGTCCGGGGGGACCACCGGCCCGGCGGGCCGGCCCGGGGGGACGGTCGGTCCGGGGGGCCGACCGAGGGTGAGCTGCGGTCCGGGGGACCGATCGAGGGTGAGCGGCGGTCCGGGGGGCCGGCCGACGGGGACGCGCACCGTGGGGCGGCGCGGCTGACCGATCCGCGCCAGGTCGAGATCGTGGCGCACACCGACGGGCCGATGCTGGTGCTCGGCGGTCCCGGCACGGGCAAGACCGCCACGCTGGTCGAGGCCGTCGCCGCGCGGGTGGCCGAGGGCGTCGACCCGGAGCGGATCCTGGTGCTCACCTTCGGCCGCCGGGGTGCCACCGCGCTGCGCCAGCGGATCGAGGGCCGTGTCGCCGAGGGCGGGCACCGCGTGCTGCGCGAGCCGCTGGTGCGCACCCTCCCGGCGTACGCCTTCGGGCTGCTGCGGCGGGCGGCGGCCGAGCGCGGCGAGCCGTCCCCCCGGCTGCTCACCGGGCCGGAGCAGGATCTGATCATCCGCGAGCTGCTCGACGTGGTCGGCGAGGCGCCCGACGACGACCCGGTCGGCTGGCCGGAGGACCTGCGCCCCGCGTTGCGCACCCGGGCCTTCGCGGCGCAGCTGCGCGACCTGCTGATGCGCGCCGCCGAGCGGGGCGTCGGTCCCGTCGAGCTGGCCCGGCTGGGCGAGAAGCTCGGCCGCGCCGACTGGCCCGCCGCCGCGCGTTTCCTGCGGGAGTACGTGGCCGTGCTCGCCCTGCGCGACGTCAGCAACCGCGGCTCCGTCGCGTACGACCCGGCCGAGCTGGTCCGGGCCGCCACCGGGATGCTGCTCGACGACCCCGAGCTGCTCGCGGCCGAGCGCCGGCGGCTGGCGTACGTCTACGTCGACGAGCTGGCCGACACCGACCCGGCCCAGCAGGACCTGCTCGCGACGGTGGCCGGCGGCGGCAAGCCCCTGGTCGCGTTCGCCGACCCGGATTCGTCCACGTACGCGTTCCGGGGCGCCGACCCGGCGGGGGTGGCCACGTTCCCGCACCGCTTCCGCACCGCCTCGGGGGCGCCCGCGGCACAGGTGGTGCTCACCACCTCCTACCGGGCCGGTGCCCGGCTGCTCGCCGCGTCCGGCCGGCTGGCGCGACGGCTGCGCGGCCCGGCGGCGCACCGCCGGCTGCACCCGCTGCCCGACGCGCCGCCCGGCGCGGTCGAGGTACGCACCTTCCGCTCGGCCACCAGCGAGGCGGCCTGGCTGGCGCACGCCCTGCGCGAGGCCCACCTGCTCGGCGGCGTGCCCTGGTCGGAGATGGCCGTGCTGGTGCGCTCCACCGGGCGGCAGCTGCCCTCGCTGCAACGTGCCCTGCACGCCGCCGGGGTGCCCACCGTCGTGCACGGCGAGGACCTGCCGCTGCACCTGCAACCGGCGGTCGCGCCGCTGCTGCTCCTGCTGCGCTGCGCCCTGGAGCCCGAGCGGCTCGACGAGGAAGCTGCCGTGGCGCTGCTGCACTCACCGCTCGGTGGCGCCGATCCGCTGGCCGAGCGGCGGCTGCGGCAGGGGCTGCGCGCCCTGGCGCTGGCCGGCGGCGACCGCCGGCCCTCGGGCGAGCTGATCGTGGAGGCGCTGCGCGACCCGGCCGGGTTGGCCGGGATCGAGCGGCACTGGGCGGAGCCGGCGCAGACGGTGGCCGGTCTGCTGGCCGTGGCCCGGGAGTCCGCCGCGCGGCCCGGCGCCACGGCGGAGGACGTCCTCTGGGCGGTGTGGCGGGCCAGCGGGCTCGCCGAGCTGTGGTCCGCGGCGACCGGTCGGGGCCAGACGGTGACCGGCGAGGGCGACGTCGCGCGGCGCCGCCGCGCCGAGGCGGCCGACCGCGACCTCGACGCCGTGATGGTCCTCTTCGACGCGGCGGCCCGGTTCACCGACCGGCTGCCCGGCGCGCGCACGGAGGTCTTCCTCGACCACGTCCTCGGCCAGGACCTGCCGGCCGACACCCTCGCCCCGACCGCCGACCGGGGGGAGGCGGTGCGGCTGCTCACCGCCCACGCCGCGAAGGGGCTGGAGTGGGATCTCGTGGCGGTCGCCGGGGTGCAGGAGGGCGTCTGGCCGGACCTGCGCCTGCGCGGCAGCCTGCTCGGCTCGGAGCGCCTGGTTGACGTGCTCGCCGGCCGGACAGCCGGCGCGGGCGTGGTGGCGGCCCTGGTCGGGCAGACCTCGGCGCTGCTCGACGAGGAGCGCAGGCTGTTCCACGTCGCGGTGACCCGGGCGCGGCGACGGCTGCTGGTCAGCGCGGTCGCCTCCGCCGCGGTGGGCGGCGACGACCACGAGGAGCAGCCGAGCCGCTTCCTCTACGAGCTGGGCCCCACCGACCCGACCGACCCGTCCGCCTCGCCGGATCCCACTGACCCGCCGGATCCGACCGCCCCGACGGATCCCACCGCCCCGCCGGATCCCACTGACCCGGAGGAGCCGGACCGGCCGGGGGCGTTGCCGGTGAGCCGGCCGCCCCGGGCGCTGACCCTGCCGGCGCTGGTGGCGGAGCTGCGTACCGCCGTCAGCGACCCGGCCGTGCCCTACGCCCGGCGGCAGGCGGCGGCTGCCGAGCTGGCCCGGCTCGCCGCCGCCGGGGTGGCCGGCGCGCACCCGGACGACTGGTGGGGGCTGCGGCAGCTCTCCGACGACCGCCCGCTGGTCGACGAGGGGGAACCGGTCCGGGTCACCCCGTCGTCGATGGAGAGCGCGCTGCGGTGCAGCCTGCGCTGGCTGCTGGAGCGGCACGGCGGAAGCCCGCCGGCCAGCGCCGCCCAGGGCGTCGGCAACCTGGTGCACGCCGCCGCGATGCTCGCCGAGGACGCCAGCGCCGACCGGGGGGCCCTGCTGGACTACGTCGCCGCCCGGTTCGACGTCATCGAGCTGGCCGCCCGCTGGATGGTCGGTCCGGAGCACAGCCGCGCCGAGGCGATGGTCGACAAGCTGCTCCGCTGGCTGGCCGCGAATCCGCGCCGGCTGCTCGCCATCGAGCACGAGTTCGCGGTACGCCTCGACGACCCGCACCGGCCGGTCGAGCTCGTCGGCCGGGTGGACCGGCTGGAGGTCGACGAGGACGGTCGGCTGGTCGTCATCGACCTGAAGACCGGCAAGTCCACCGCCGTCACGGCCAACGACCTCGCCGAGCACCCGCAGCTCGGCGCCTATCAGGCGGCGGTGGAGGCGGGGGCCTTCGCCGACTTCGGCGAGGAGTCCGGCGGCGCGGCCCTGGTGCAGCTCGGCACCGGCGCGAAGGACGCGAAGGAGCAGAGCCAGGCGCCGGCGGGGGAGGGCCCGGAGGCCGGCTGGGCGACCGCGCTGGTGCGGCGCACCGCCGATACGATGGCTGCCGCCACCTTCGCCGCCGTCGCCAACTCCAAGTGCCGGGTCTGCCCGGTGCGTACGAGCTGCCCGGTGTCCGGGCAGGGCCGCCAGGTGGTCGAGCCGCCGACCACCCGTCGTCCGGAGCGCCCGTGAGCGTGAGGAGTGAGCTTGCGAGCCCCGCAGTCGCGAACTGAGGTAGGACGCGTGAGCGTGAGGAGTGAGCTTGCGAGCCCCGCAGTCGCGAACTGAGGCAGTGCGGTGACGCAGCCCGCCCTGTTCAGCAGCGCGACCCCTGCGCCCCGGGTCGCCGACGCCGGCCCCCGCTACACGCCGGTGGAGCTGGCGAAGCTGCTGCGGCTGCCCGCGCCGACCCGGGAACAGGCCGCGATCATCGCCGCCCCCGTCGAGCCGCTGCTGGTGGTCGCGGGCGCCGGCTCGGGCAAGACGGAGACGATGGCGGCCCGGGTGGTCTGGCTGGTCGCCAACTCGTACGTGCGGCCGGAGCAGGTGCTCGGGCTCACCTTCACCCGCAAGGCCGCCGGGGAGCTGGCGCATCGGGTGCGTACGCGGCTGGACCAGTTGGTGCGCCGGCTCGGGCGGCGGGGGCGCGACCCGCTCGACGACCCGCTGGCCGGGGAGCCGACCGTCTCCACCTACCACTCGTACGCCGGCCGGATCGTCACCGAGCACGGGCTGCGGGCGGGCTACGAGCCGTCCACCCGGCTGCTCACCGAGGCGTCCCGCTGGCAGCTCGTCGACCTGCTGGTGCGCAACTACGACGGCGACATGTCCGGAGTGGACCGGATGCCGAGCACGATCACCGACGCGGTGCTGGCGCTCGCCGGGGAACTCGACGAGCACCTGGTCGACCCGGACGCGCTGGCCGCGTGGACGGGCCGGTTCTTCGCCGAGGTGCAGGTGCGCCCCGGCCGGGTCTACGCCGACGTGCGCAAGGCGCTGCAACTCCAGCAGATCCGCCTGAAGCTGCTCCCGCTGGTGCGCGCGTACGCCCGGCGCAAGGAGGACTTCGAGGCGATGGACTTCGCCGACCAGCTCGCGCGGGCGGCCCGGGTCGCCCGCGACCACCCGGGCGTCGGCGAGATCGAGCGGAACCGGTTCCGGGTGGTGCTGCTGGACGAGTACCAGGACACCAGCCACGCCCAGGTGGTGCTGCTGAACGCGCTCTTCGGCGGCGGGCACCCGGTGACGGCGGTCGGCGACCCCTGCCAGTCGATCTACGGCTGGCGCGGGGCGAGCGCCGGCACCCTGGACCGCTTCCCCACGGAGTTCGCCCGCGCCGGCGGTGCGCCGGCCGAGGTGCTCAGCCTCACCACGAGCTGGCGCAACCGGCCCGAGATCCTCGGTGTCGCCAACGCGCTGGCCACCCCGCTGCGGGCCGCCGGCGCCCGGGTGCCGGAGCTGCGCGCGGCGATGAGCGTCAAGGAGCCGGTCCCGCACCGCAGCGCCCGCGGCGCCGCCGGCGGCACCGTCCACTGCGCCCTGCTGCGGACGTACGCCGACGAGGCCGACTGGATCGCCGACAGCGTGCTGCACGCCTGGCGCGGCGCGGCGGGGATGCCCGGCGTGCTGCCCGAGCACGTCCCGGTGCCGCTGCGGCCCACGACCGCCGTGCTCGTGCGGCTGCGCAGCCAGATCCCGGCGATCGAGTCGGCGCTGCGCGAGCGCGGCCTGCCGGTCGAGGTGGTGGGCCTGGGCGGCCTGCTGGACACCCCCGAGGTGCGGGACGTGGTGTGCACGCTGCGGGTGCTGGCCGACCCGACGGACGGGGCCGCGCTGCTGCGGCTGCTGACCGGCGCGCGCTGGCGGATCGGCCCCCGTGACCTGGTGGCCCTGCACCGCCGGGCGAAGTCCATCGCGGCGGCCCGGCGCAGGCTCGCCGACGACGGCACCCCGGAGATCAGCCCGGACCTGCTCGACGAGGCGACCCTGGTGGAGGCGCTGGCCGACCTGGGCCCGGCGCAGGCGTACTCGGCGGAGGGCTACGCGCGGCTGCGGGCGTACGCCCGGGAGCTGGGCCTGCTGCGCTACCGGCTGGACCAGTCCCTGCCGGAGCTGATCGCGGACATCGAGCGGACGATCGGCCTGGACGTGGAGGTGGCGGTGCGGGCCGGCCGGGACGGGGCCGGGGACGCCGGCCTGGCGCGGGGCCACCTGGACGCGCTCGGCGACGTCGCCGCCCGGTTCAGTGGGGAGACGCCGGGCGCCACCCTGTCGGGGTTCCTGGCCTACCTGGCCGCCGCCGAGGACGAGGAGCGCGGCCTCACCCCGGGCGAGGTGGAGGTGGTCGAGGGCGCGGTGCAGATCCTCACCGCGCACGCCGCGAAGGGCCTGGAGTGGGACGTGGTCGCGGTGGCCGGGCTGAGCCGGGGCGTCTGGCCGGGGCCGGTGCGCAACTCCGACCACTGGCTCGGCGGGCTGGGCGTGCTGCCGTTCCCGTTGCGCGGCGACGCCGACGGGCTGCCGGAGCTGGGCCTCGACGAGGCCGAGGACCAGCGGGGCGTGGCCCGGGCGCTGGAGGACTTCACCGACGCCTGGCGGGCGCACGACGAGCGGGAGGAGCGCCGGCTGGCGTACGTGGCGGTGACCCGCCCCCGGCGGCTGCTGCTCTGCTCCGGCTACTGGTGGGGGGAGGGCACCAAACGGCCGCGCGGCCCGTCGGTGCTGCTGCGGGAGGTGCACGACGCCTGCCTGGACGCCCGCGCCGGGCACCTGGTGGACGAGTGGGCGCCGGAGCCGCCGGGCGACGCGGTCAACCCGACGACCGAGGTGGTGCTGCGCGCCGAGTGGCCGGCCGACCCGCTGGGCGCCCGCCGGCCGGCGCTGGCCGAGGCGGCCGCCCTGGTCCGCCGCTTCCTCACCGACGGCGACACGGCGGCCCGCCCGCTGCCCGGCGGCGAGACGGCCGAACGGACGCCGTCCGGCGGCGCCGACACGGGCGGGCGACCGCCGGCCGACGCCGACACGGGCGGCCGACCGCCAGCCGACGGCGACACGGTCGGTCCACCGCCGGTCGACAACGACGGGGCCGTCGGCGAGGGCCCGGACGGGCCGGCCGACGACGCGGACGTGGCGCGGTGGCGGCGGGAGGCCGACCTGCTGCTCGCCGAGCGGGCCGAGCTGACCCGGCAGTCCGGCGCCGTCGAGGTGGCCCTGCCCGGCCAACTGTCGGTGACCCAGTTGGTGGCGCTGCGCCGGGATCCGGCGGCGCTGGCCCGCGCGCTGCGCCGCCCGGTGCCCACCGAACCCAATCCGTACGCGCGCCGGGGCACCGCCTTCCACACCTGGCTGGAGCAGCGGTTCGGCGCCGACCGGCTGCTCGACCTGGACGAGTTGCCGGGTGCGGCGGACGCGGACGCGGCGCCGGACGAGGCGTTGGCCGAGCTCCAGGAGCGCTTCCTGGCCAGCGAGTGGGCCGAGCGGGTGCCGGTCGAGGTGGAGGTGCCCTTCGCCACAGTGATCGCCGCAGTGGTGGTCCGGGGGCGGATGGACGCCGTCTTCGCCCGGCCGGGAGGGCGGTTCGACGTGGTCGACTGGAAGACCGGCCGGCAGCCCGCCGGCGCAGCCGCCGAGGTGGCCGCCGTGCAGCTCGCGGTCTACCGGCTGGCCTGGGCGGAGCTGGCCGGCGTGCCGGTGGAGCGGGTCGGGGCGGCGTTCCACTACGTGCGGGACGGGGTCACGGTCCGCCCGACGGACCTGCTCGACGCGGACGGGCTGACCGCGTTGATCGTCTCCGTACCGGAAATCCCGGCAGAGGGTGGTGCCGGGACGAATCCATGATAGGTTAGTCGCGTTGCAGTTATGGTTCCCAGAGACTCTGTGTGCGCCTGGAGGATTGTGGCCCAGGCGCTCTTTGTTGTGTCCGGAGTTCTCCGGGCGGGGCGACCAGAAGCGACAAGCGAGCCAGGCAGTTCCGCGTGGCGCGCTCCTCTTCGAGCCCGCAACAAGTGCGGGTTCGACGTTCCGTCAAGGAGACGAAACAAAAATGGCTATTGGCACCGTCAAGTGGTTCAACGCTGACAAGGGCTTCGGCTTCATCACCCCGGACGGCGGCGGCGCCGACGTCTTCGCCCACTTCTCGGCGATCCAGTCCTCCGGCTACCGGAGCCTGGACGAGAACCAGCGGGTCGAGTTCGAGGTGACCCAGGGCCAGAAGGGCCCGCAGGCGGAGAACATCCGCCCGCTCTGATCTTCGGATCTTCCAGTAACACCCATCGCGCCCTCCGGGTGCGGTGACGGGACCGGCCCGCCGCACCGTCGACCTGCGTGAGCAGGCGGCGAACGGCGGCGGGCCGGGGCCCGTACCCCTTTCGGTTCGTGCTTGTGAGTCACCCGCGGCCTGGTCCGCCGGTGACAGCGCCGCCTCCGGCGCCCTCCCTCGACACGTGCCGCGTCGAGGAAGGCTTCCGCATGACCACTGTCGTACCCTCGTTCGCCCTCACCGGGCTGGCTCCGGCGCTGCTCGCCGAGCTGACCGCCCAGGGCATCACCGAGCCGTTCCCGATCCAGTCGGCGACCCTGCCGGACTCGCTCGCCGGCCGGGACGTGCTCGGTCGGGGCCGCACCGGCTCCGGCAAGACGCTCGCCTTCGGGCTTCCCCTGCTGTCCCGCACCGCCGGCCGTCGGGCCCGCCCGGGCCGACCGCTGGCCCTGGTGCTGGTGCCCACCCGCGAGCTGGCCCAGCAGGTCACCACCGCGCTCGACCCGTACGCCCGCGCCGTCGGGCTGCGCTGCGCCACCGTCGTCGGCGGGCTCTCGCTGCAACGCCAGGCGGACGCCCTGCGCGCCGGCGCCGAACTGGTCGTGGCCACCCCCGGCCGGCTGCACGACCTGATCAACCGCGGCGACGCCCGGCTGGACCAGGTCGGCATCACCGTGCTCGACGAGGCCGACCAGATGGCCGACATGGGCTTCCTGCCGCAGGTCACCAAGCTGCTGGAGCAGGTCGCCCCGAACGGGCAGCGGATGCTCTTCTCGGCCACCCTCGACGGCGGCGTGGACAAGCTGGTGCGCCGCTTCCTGAGCAACCCGGTCTCGCACTCGGTCGACCCGGGCACCGCCACGGTGACCGCGATGACCCACCACGTGCTGCACGTCGACGCGGTGGACAAGCCCACCGCGCTGACCTGGATCGCCGCCCGCGAGGGCCGCACCATCCTGTTCATGGGCACCAAGCACCGCGCCGACCGGCTCGCCCGCCAGCTGCTCTCCAAGGGGGTACGCGCGGCCGCGCTGCACGGCGGCAAGTCGCAGCCGCAGCGCACCCGGATCCTGGAGCAGTTCCGCACCGGGCAGGTGACGGCGCTGGTCGCCACCGACGTGGCGGCCCGGGGCATCCACGTCGACGGGCTCGACATGGTGGTCAACGTGGACCCGCCCGCCGAGGCGAAGGACTACCTGCACCGTGGTGGGCGTACCGCCCGGGCGGGGGAGTCCGGCACGGTCGTCACCCTGGTCCTGCCGGAGCAGCGCCGGGACGTGTCCCGGCTGATGTCGACCGCCGGCATCCGTCCCGAGTCCGTCCAGGTGCGCTCCGGCGACGAGGCCCTGGCCCGGGTGACCGGTGCCCGGGAGCCGTCCGGCGTGCCGGTGACGATCGCACCGCCCGCGCCGCAGGCCGCCTCCGCCGGGTCTGCCGGCGGCCGATCGGCCGGCCGCGCCGGTGAGGGCGGCCGGGCTCCGCACCGCGCCTCGGGACGGCCCCGCCGCTCGCGCCGCCCCCGCGCCCCGCACGCCTCCTGACCAACCCTCCGCATCCCGCTCTCCCGTCGGCTCCGGGCACCCGTGCCCGGAGCCCACCGC